>JBELFC010000040.1:0-7504 GCA_042093175.1 Tenacibaculum sp.
GCTGAAGAGATGGGATTAATAGGATCTACATACTTTGGTAAAGGAATTGACCCAAGTAAATTTGTTGCTGGAATTAACTTAGAATTAATAGGAAAAGAACCAAAAACTGGTCCAAAAACTGCTTGGTTAACTGGTTTTGATCGTTCTAACTTTGGTAAGATCATTCAAAAAAACCTTGAAGGAACTGACTATAAATTATTTCCTGACCCGTATCTAAAGTTTAACCTGTTTTTTAGATCAGATAATGCGTCCTTAGCTCGCTTAGGAGTTCCATCACATACCTTTTCAACAACTCCAATTGATATAGATCCAGATTATCATAAAGTTTCAGATGAAGCAGAAACTTTGAATATTGGAGTTTTAACAGAAACAGTTAAAGCAGTAGCAAAAGGTACTGAAAGCATTATCAATGGTAAAGATACACCTACAAGAGTTGTTATAAAAGAATAGTTCTCTACAATTTGGTAAAACCCTCACCAAATGAATATTATACAAGAATTAACAGAAAAATATAGTGGGAAATATTCAGAAGAATCAACTATAAATGTAAACAGTCAGATTGGAAAATACTTGTATCAGCCAAAAAGTGGAATTATAGAACTTGATGGAACTAAAATAAGTATTAATCTAAATGATGTTACTGGAGCAATGCCTGTAACTGAACCGTTTCGGATTACTTTACATTTGGATAAAACTTACGCAACTGAATTAACAATATTCCCAATTGATTTGTGGAATAAATTTCTGAATTTCATTATACCGCAACGAAGAAAGTTTGTTCCTAAGTCGATTGTAAAACAATTTTGGTTTGGAGGAAATAAAGAATTGATAAAACAACTCGCAATTGATACATTCTTTTGTAACGAAATTTTAAATGAAAAAATTTATATAAAAACCGGAGTTAAAACAACTACCCAAATTACTTTAACACCTGAATATGGAATTAAAGACATTAAACAACTTGAAAAGTATGTTTCAGTCCTAAAACGAATTGAAAATAAAATAAAAAAGGCACACAACAATGAATATCAGTAATTATTTTAGATTCAACGACTTCTTATCAAGCTCACTAGGAATAACTAAAAGTTAGTGCTAAACCTAAAAAAAGCATCAATTCACGCCGAAACGCAAGGTTATTCAAAACCTATATAACTTCTTAAACAATTATTAAAAAGCAAGAAAATCATTCTTGCTTTTTTTGTTTCCCAAACATTAACCAAATGATAATTTAATAATTCAAATAACACTATATTGATAATTATTCTTAATTTTTATTAATTTTTTACTACATTCGCTAAAATCTAATAACAAACCCTTCAAATTATGAAAAAAAATCTTTTAAGCATAGGGATAATCTTTATGATGTTCTCTTGCTCTACAAACGATTCTTTAGAAATTCAAAATCAAGAACAAAAAGAGTTATTATCAAAAACAGAAATTAATAGTGTTATCAAAAAATCTCTAGAAACCAAAGGAGATTTTAAATGGTCAGACCAAGATGTTCATACCATATGGAGTGCAATTAAGCATGGAAATAACCTTTTAACTATAGGTTATGGAAACTCAAAAAACAACTATCAAAGAAGTTCAACTTCTCAAAATATAAAAAACCAAATCTTAGCTTTAGTTAATAGTATAGAAAAAACTGCTTCTAAAGGGAAGAATGAGATTTTTGCTGATGAAAACATTAATGTTATTGATCTTAAAGTAACAAACAAAGAAACTATTAAAGTTTTACTAAACGATAAACGAGTTCGATATATAGAACCTGCTGATTATAGTTTTTTTAGTACTTCTAGCCAACAAAGGTCTAGTTCTTCTGGAGGTTCTGGTTGTGGTTATAACCAATTAACCTTAAACTCTAATGATTACCGAACTGTTTCGCCAGGAGCAAGAGTACCTTGGGCTTTTGATGCTCATAAAATACCTCAAGCTTGGAATTACAGTACAGGTTCAGGAGTTACCGTAGCTATTATAGATTCAGGGTTATCACCAGAACAAAAATGGATGAATCAATATTTTAATGATGGATATTCTTCAGGTAGATCGGTACAGAAATACGGAACTTTTGTAGATTCATGGTGGGCATGGTCTAACAACTATGATGGTGTAAACGACAAATGTGGACATGGTACTAAAATGGCTGCAGTTGCAACAGCACCAAGAAATAATGACAACCTTCCTGTTGGTGTCGCTTACAATGCAAATCTGGTAAGTTATAGAGCTGTTGAAAATGTTGTTATAAATGATTACCATGAAAAAAGAGGTATCGCTGAAGCATTAACAGCTTTAGGTAATAGAAGTGATGTAAAAGTAATTTCAATGTCTATTGGTTCTCCGTTTAGTATTGGTAGAGTTGAAGATGCTATAAAATATGCATACAATAGAGGTAAAATGATTTTAGCTGCTGGTGGTACATCTACTTCATTTACTACTTGGTATGGAGTAATTTTCCCTGCTAGCATGAATGAAACTGTTGCGGTTACTGGTGTTAAAGAAGGTCAATATAGTAAATGTGATGTATGTCATTCTGGTTCTAAAATAGACTTTACTGTACAAATGCAAAGAAGAAATGGAACTGATAATAAAATACCAGTTTTAAGTTATTATAATGGTAAAGAAAACTATGTTGGGGGATCATCGGTAGCAACCGCTACAACTGCTGGTATTGCCGCTTTAGTATGGGCAAAACATCCAGGTTGGTCGCGTGCTCAGGTTTTACAAAAAATGAAAGAATCTGCTGATTTTTACCCTAATAAGCATTCTGAATATGGATACGGAAATATTGATGCTTTAAAGGTTGTTCAATAAAATAAATTAATCAACTAACTAATTTTTGCAAAAGCTTCGTTTATTCGAAGCTTTTTGTATTTTTATAAGGTATGATTTTTGTACCTATTATATTAAAAAAACATCATGAATAAATTAAAATTCCTTTTTTTATTACTTTTTATAAGTTGTTCATCTAGTAGAGTTATATACGACTATGATAGTAAAACAAACTTTAAAAAATACAAGACATTCAATTTTTTTGAAGACGTCGGTAAAGGTTTGAATGAATTAGATATAAAAAGAGTTTCGCAAAAAATAGTAGAAAATTTAAAAACTAAAGGAATAAGACTTTCAGAAAACCCTGATTTTTACGTTAATTTCTTCTCAAAAGAAAGAGAATCGGCTAATAGAAATACTATTGGAGTAGGAATTGGTGGTGGAGGAAATATCGGCTTTGGTATTTCTGGTGGAATACCGATAGGTAGAAAAAAAATAAACCAAATACTTACTATTGATTTTGTTGAGGCAACATCTAATGAGTTAATATGGCAAAGTGAAATAAATAGTGAAATAAGTGAGAGAACCTCTCCTTCTGAAAAAGAAACACACTTTTCTCAAATAGTTAAAAAATCTTTTACAAACTATCCTCCCAAAAAATAACATGGCTTACGATGAGTTTTTATCTGACAGAATTTCTCGTTTTTTTCAAAATGAAAATGTTTTCTTTATAGAAAAGAAAATGTTTGGTGGGCTCAGTTTTATGATTAATGATAAAATGTGTGTTGGAGTTATTAAAAATGAAGTTATGGCTCGAATTGACCCTGATATTTATGAAGAATCCCTAACAAAATCCGGTTGTAATACTATGAATTTTACTGGAAGACCAATGAAAGGCTTTGTTTTTTTGTCTAATGAAGCAATTGACTTAGATGAAAATTTATATTATTGGCTACAATTAGCACTAGAATATAATCCTAAAGCAAAATCAAGTAAGAAAAAGCGTTAAAATAAAAAAACGGTAGAGAAAGCTCTACCGTTTTAATTAAAAATTTATACAATTATTTAATAGTCTAATTTTTTAAGGTAATCTAATTTTAATTGCCACAGATCTAATTCATCTTTGAATTTCTGAATTCCATTTCGAACGTTTTTTACTAAAGGATTATCTTCAGTTGCATTAGATATAAAACTTAAATTATTTTCTAACTGTTGCATTTCACGAACATTTTCATCTATTTTTCTTCTAATAAACAACTGTTCACTATCTAGTTTTCTATAATCTTTTTGAGTTAAATATCCTTCAATAACATTTTTAAACTTCATAATTTCTATGTCTGCTCTACCCATATTTAAATTATTAAGGTGAGTATCTATAGCTTTATTAAATTTTTCGTTTAAATGTCGTGCGTTTCTAGGTAAAACTCCTAACTCTTTCCATTTAGAAATAGATTCTTTTACCTCATCAAGCGTTAAATTTTCTTTAGCCTTTATTTCTTCGATAAATTCTTTTTTACCTTCAACAATAACTAATTGCTCTTTATTTAATTCATTTTTACGCTCGTGAAGTCTATCAAAATAATGATTACAAGCTCCTTTAAAACGCTTCCATATTTCATCAGAAAATTTTCTAGGAACGTGCCCTATTTTTTTCCAATCAGCTTGTATACGTTTCATTGTATTTGTTGCCGAATCCCAATCATCACTATCCTTCAAGCTTTCAGCTAACTCAACTAATTCTATTTTAAGTTTTAAATTATTACTTTGTGCTCCTTTTTCTTCTTTATAAAAAACATTTTTTGCAGCATTAAACTTCTTTGTTGCTGCTTTAAACTGTTGCCATACTGCTTCACTTTTACTGTAAGGAAGTTTTCCTATATCGAAATACTTCTTTCTTAAAGCTTCAATTTCAACAATACTCTTTTGCCAATCATTATGCGTTTTATTATTAGAAGTATCGTAAGCATTAATTTCGGCTACAACTTCTAATTTAGCATCAATCATTTCTTGATGTTTTGTTCTTAAAACTTTAAAATGCTGATGACGTTTATCATGTATTTTTTTTGTCGCCTCGCTAAATTTACCCCAAACATCTTCTCTATGTTCCTTTCCTACTGGTCCAATTTCTTCTTTCCATAAACGATGTAAATCTTGTAACTCTTTAAAAGCTTCGTTTATATCATCCTTTTCATTTAATGCTTCAGCTCTTGCGATTAATTTTAACTTTTCTTCTAAATTATGTTTAAAATCAAGTTCTCTAAAATCTTTATTTAAGTGTAATAAATCGTAAAATCGTTCAACATGATGATGATACGTTTTCCATGTATCATTATATTTAGTTTTTGATACTGGTCCAATTTCTCTCCATTGCTTTTGAATCGCTTGAAAATCATTGTACATAGTTTTTACATCACCGCTTTCAATTAATGTTTTTAATCCTTCAATTAAAACATTTCTTTTTTCAAGATTCTCTTTAAGCTTCTTCTCTAATTGTGAATAGTAAGTATCACGTTTCGTTTTATACTCACCTAATAATTTATTATATGCTGTTTTTACTGGACTAGAAAATTGGAAATCTATAGAATTCCCTCCTTCTGCCAAAAAAGCTTCTTTCTTTTCAGCTAATAATTTTCCAAATTTAGCATTGAAAGAATTTTTAATTGCATCAACGTTATTTTTTAATTGTTGAACAGGATGTGCTTTTAATAGTTTCTCTAGTTCTTCAACCAATTTATCTAGCTCCATAGTTGCATAATCAAGCATTGGAATTTCATGCCTTTCTTCTGCCTTTTCTGATTCTTGAGCTACTTCATTTTCAACTTCATTAACAGCTTTATCTGTTTCATTTACGGTTGTACTTTCTTCATTTATTGGTTGTTCAACCTGTTCTTCGTTGTTTTCTAACATATCTACAATGTTTAAGTTCCTTTTAATTAGTTGTTAAAGATAAGCATTCTTATAAAATAGCAAACTTTATTTTTAACGAACATTCAATGATTATTTATTCCAAATTTTCCATGCTTTCTCTGCTTGCTGCTCTAGCATTTCTAATCCGTTTTTTATAGCTGCACCTTTTTCTTTTCCTTTTTGTAAAAAGGTTGTTTCTGAGGGGTTGTATATTAAATCATACAACATATGTTTCTCACTAACAAACTCATATGGTATATTGGGGCAGTTTTCTATATTTGGGTGAGTACCAAGTGGTGTACAGTTTATTAACAATAAATGCGACATCATTACTTTTTCAGAAACATCAGTATAAGTTATGGTATCTGTTCCTTTTGGTGTTCTTGACACAAATTTATACTCAATATTTAATTTATCAAGTACATAAGCTACAGCTTTTGAAGCTCCACCAGTACCCAAGATTAAAGCTTTTTTATGATGCTTTTTCAATAACGGAGTTAATGATTTTTTAAAACCATATACATCCGTATTATATCCTATAAGTTTTCCTTTTTTTGTTATTCTTACAGTATTTACAGCTCCTATTTTCCTAGCTTTTTTATCAATTTTATCTAGAAAATCAAAAATCTCTAACTTATAAGGAATGGTTACATTCATTCCTTTTATTTCACTTTTATGCTCTTTTATTTTTTTAGTAAACTCTTCTATCTTTTGAATATCAAAGTTTACATATTCATGTTTTGTTAATCCTAATTTTGAAAATTTCTCTGTAAAATACCCTCTAGAAAAAGAATAAGAGATGTTTTTTCCTACTAATGCAAATAGCTGTTTATTTTCGTTTTCTTCCATAAAAATCTATCCCTAAAATTATAATTATCCCTATAATTACAAAGCCTATTGAAATCCACGTTTCCTGATCTTGTATATCAGGAATGTATCGTTGATAATTTTCTACTATTTTATTTCCTTTTTTATCAAGTAAAAATGTTGCTTCTGTAGTTTTATAAATTGTTTTTTTCCATGGCCAAACAATTCCTAATGAACCTGTAATAAAACCAATAATAACCGCAGTTACAATTTGGTGCCATCTTTTTAATACATACCCTAATATATGTGATATAGAAACTAATCCGAAAGCTGATCCCGCTGTAAAAACAGCTATAATTTTAAGATATCTAACTTTAACAGCATCTTTAAGCACCTCAAAATTTCCTGAAAATAAATTTGCAATTACATTTCCAAACACGTTTACACTATCAACTAAAAGCAATACATAATTACCTAATATTATTAAAATAAAAGACCCCGAAAGTCCAGGTAAAGTCATTCCTGAAACACCAATTATTCCACATAAAAAAACAAACCAAAGGTTATCATTTTCTTTTGCAGGTGTCATAAAACTTATTCCTATTCCTATTGAGGCACCTATTAATAAACCTACAATATTTTTAAGTTCCCATTTACCAAAATCTTTAGAAATATAAAAAATTGATCCTAAAATCATTCCAAAAAACCAAGCCCAAACATATAGCTCATAGTTTTTTAAAAAATAGTCTAATATTAAGGATATGCTAAAATAACTAAACATGCTACCTAGCATAACCAACACTAAAAATTGTAAGTTAGTATAACGTGTAAAGCTTTTGAAACGCCCTGTTAATAATAGCTTAAATGCCTTTCCGTTTATTCGTTGAAACGTAAAAATGAGTTCTTCATAAAAACCCATAACAAAAGCAACCATACCACCAGAAACACCAGGAACCTTATTAGCTCCTCCCATTGCCAATCCTTTTAAAAATAAATTGACTTTTTGAATAAATGTTCGTTC
>JBELFC010000040.1:7604-19693 GCA_042093175.1 Tenacibaculum sp.
ACCTTATTCAATGACCCTAACATAAGTCCAGTTAAAGCAACTAACATTTCATTTTTATAATTCGCAAATAACCATTTTAATAATTTAGAAAAAGTAGTTAATCCAACAATAACTCCAATTATTATTGCTGAAATAATTTTCAAATCTTTGTTCGTTAAAGCTGTCATTACTAATGGGTAAACACCTATCAACAATAATATATAAGATCCTGATATCCCTGGTAATATCATGGCACATGAGGCTATTGCTCCAGAGAATATTAAAAATAAATAACTGGCTTCTTGACCACTAGTAGATGGAACTACTGTAATAAAATACCCAAATCCAATCATTAATAAACCAATAATTATACTTACAACATTCCACTTTTCTACTTGTTTGGCTATGTATAATATACTTGCTAACACTAAGCCAAAAAAGAAAGACCATAATAAGATTGGTTTATGTTCCAACAACCATTTAATTGCTTTTGCTAAAGAAACAATACTAGTAAGAATACCAACAAAAAGTGCAGCTAAAAAATTACCATTCAACTGATTCCAAGCTTTTTTTAACCCTTCTTTTTTTAGTGTTTGAAATAAACTTAGATTTATATTACTTATAGAACTAAGTAACTCTTCATAAATACCCGAAATAAAAGCTATAGTTCCTCCAGAAACTCCAGGAACTACATCTGCTGCTCCCATTCCCATTCCTTTTAACCCAATGATTAAATAATCTTTTATTGTTCTACTCATGTATAGTTAGTTATTTGTCTTTCTTTTTAGTTGATTTAAAATGTATTAATTTTTTCTTCTTTTTAGCAATAGTATCTTTTTTCTCTTCTTTCTTTTTCTTCTTCTTTTTTAGCCCTAACTTTTCTCCTAACTCTGACAAGTTATTAAAATTAACTTGATAAGATAGTCCTACCCCTTGAGTATACCCTTCTTCGTCAGTAGAATATTGCACATCATTTTGTCTATTAAAAACAGTTCCTCTAAAATTACCTTCTTCATTAAGTAATACTTCTACTTTTACTTCTCCAACAACACTTGTTTGAGTATTTGCTCCTACAGGAACACCTACTTTCCCATTTACAATTACCCTATTGCTCAACTGAGTACTTACTGATACATCAACTTGATCATCACTATTTAAATTATCAACATTACTTCTATCTCCTTGGGTGTACCCAACCCCAACCTGAAATTTATTGTCTTTACTATTTAGCATATTAGACAAAATACTTGAAGCTATTTCTGATGCAGTTCCTGTTAAACCTGATGTTGCACTATTCCCTATTGCTTCATCATTATAAAATGTTCCAAAAGCTAATAAAAATGAAAAGTGTTGCATCTTCGTATTTAAATCATTTTCATTTAAAATAAACTCTAACTCAGAACTCACTGTTGAATTAGCATTGGGTATTTTAATATCAAACTCTTGCTTTGAATTAAATAAACCTCCTGTAATTTTTGTGTATAAATCTATAGGTATCTTTCGAGTAGAATTTACATTATCTAATACTTGTGCCGGATTCGCTTTTGTTCTATACACAGCTGTTATATCAAGTTCAGCATCGTATGGATTACCACTCCAAGATATAGTACCTCCTTTTTGCACAACAAATGGTTTATTGATACCTGCATACTTAAAATTATACAATCCGTTATCAACTGTAAAATCACCAAACATATTAAACTTACCACGAGTATCAATATCTATAAATAAATTTCCTTGTCCACTACCCCTTAACTCACTACCTGATACCTTATCAATTACCACTTGTGCTATTGCATCTTTTGTTACATCAAGCCTTATTTTTAAATCTAATCCTTTAATATCATCTATTAACTTACTTTTTTCATCTTTAACAACTCCTCTTTTTTCAAAATGAATTAACTTATAATTGTCTATCATTTTAACATCACTCAAAGGAATAACAAATTTAGTTCCTGGTTGCGTGCTTCCGTTTACATCAATATCTAAGTTACTTGTAACTCCTCTTACTTCAGCTCTTCCCTTTAAAAATCCAGTTCCATAATATTGCACTTCTTCACTTTCTTCTGTATCTAAAATCAATAAATTATCAGTATTAATATTTAGATTCATAAACCACAAATCAAAATTTTGATGTGCAATATAGCCTGATAAAGTACCTTGAGTTTTATGCTTAATATCTTCTAAAATTACATCATCTAATTTAAATTGTTGTCCCTCTAAATCAATTCTAGTATTTCCTTTAAGATCAAAATCCACATTCAAATAAGGAAATGCTAACCCTGCATTTTTTAAATCTAAATATCCATCAAAATCAGGATTCCTTAAAAAACCAGTAGCCGTAAAATTTCCTGTAACCTCTCCTCTTAATTTTGAAAGCACCTCGCCTCCTAACGGACTAAATGCAGCTATTTTATACTCTTCTAAAGCTATATTTAAATCTACAGTTGGTCTTTTTTTACTAAAATCTAATCCTCCCGTTGCTGAAATACTCTTTGCCTTATCGGTAGAAAGTAACATATTTACCTTGTACTTTTCATACGAATTATCCCCAGTAATATCTAACGTTAGATCTCCTTGTTCAAAATCATTAATCTTAAAATCTTTAATTAATAAATTTGCTTTAGGACTTAACTTATCTTCGTTCTGTTTAAAATCTACAAGTCCATTAACTTCTCCATTTAACTTTAAACTATCAATAGAAGGTAAAAAACTTTTCAGTTTTACTTTTGTAAAATTCGCTTGTAAATCTTTATAATTAGATCCCTTTATAGCTCCTTTCAATGCTATTTTTTGATCATTAGATTGAAAAACAAAAGGGCTGATTATAAAATCGTTCTCTTTTAAATTAAAAGTAACCTTATTTTCTTTATTACTCGTTGGATTTATTACCCAATCAAAACCTTTATAATTTAACATTGATTTTTGTACACCAACAACCCACTTTTGATCTTTATCAATTGTATAATAAAAATCTAAATTGAAATCTTCTTTATAATTTTTCCCTCCTTTAAATTCTGATTTAAAAAATAGTGTATCATTTTGCGTTCTATTTATTAAATTCAATTTTTCAATATCATAATATTTAGAATCTATTTTACCTGCAGTTAAGTGAGTATTATAAAGTGGATTTTTATTATTTAATCGTAATAAAACATTATCTATTAAATTTCCATAGGCATTAATTTCTGGAGATGAAAAAGTAAGTTTTAACGAGTTTTCATTTGATTTTATTTTCCCTTTCAAGCGTGTATTTTTACCTATTGATATTTCAGGTAAAAAGACATCAATTATTTGATTATAAATGGTAAAATCGAAATCTAAAAATTGATTTGGAGTTACTTTAAAAGGCTCATAATTTGTATACACGCTTCCCAGTGCGTTTTGTGTAACTAAAGACAATTCATTAAATAAAAATTTACCTTTTAATTTACCTTTTACAATATCTTCTGAATTTACTTCTATTGTTTTAATACTGTCTTTTACAGCAGAACTTATATCAAACTTTTTAAAGGTATACGACTGTTTCTGATTTTTATAAACAAAGTTTTTAAATGTTGCTTTTCCTACAATATCATCAAAAGTATTTCCTGAAACATTAAGTTTCACTTTTCCTTTTAATTCAGATATATTATCTCTAGTAAATAAATTTGTTTTTTTAAGATCAATTTTATCAATATCAGCCTCAAAATCAAACTTATTGATTGCTGAAGAGAAGTCAGCTAACCCTTCAAATTTCATTTTAAAGTTATCGTCTTCAGAGCTTAAAAACCCATCAAATTTCTTATTTTGAAATTGACCGTTTACACTTAAGTTTTTATATTGGTATTTATTAAAATCAAGAGTGCTAATATTTCCTATAATGGTTGTATTAATATTATCTACGTTGAAACCACTTCCATTCACATCTGCTTTTAATGATATTTTACCCAATAATGGATCATTAGCAAAAATACCTAAATCAAAATCTATGAATTCTACCTCACCTACATAAGCAGCTTCGTCAATGTTATCTATATTGGTAAGTTGTAAATCAGAAATAGTTGATCCTATCTCAGAATCTACTGACAACGTAGCTTCCATTTGCTCAGGGGTAACTTTAACTAACCCAGACATTGTAAAATTCCCTAATCGCTGAAATTCAGTTGGTAATGTTTTTCCTAATAAATTAGGAAGCACACTTTTTAATTGAAAATAGTTGGCTGTAACATTTTCTAAATCAGCGTCAAAAATAAAACCTCTACCCGTATTTAAAGCATTTACAAAACCAAGATCTCCAACAATTCTCATTCCTCGTTTAGATCTTAACTTTACATTGCTTGCGCTAAAATTATTTAAAACTCCATCAATAGTACCAGTAAAATACATTACATCACTACCTCTTAGCTCTTTATATAATTTATTTAAATCTTTAGCAGCAAGTGCACTTTTATCAAAAACAGCTTTAATCTGGACTTTATCAGAGAAATCAACTAGATCTTTTCTATTATATGTGAATTTTATGTTAGCTTTTAAACTAGATTTATTATCTGTTTCTATAACCGTATCATCAAACAACATATGTGTTTTTGTATACTTAAAACCTGTAGTTAAGTTAGTTATGTTTACACCTCTATTATCGGTAAGGTACATTTTTTTGATATCCATAGTAACATCAGGACCAACTACAGAGAAGTCTTGTAAATTACCTCCTCCATTAAATGCTGCAAATTGTAGAGCATCTTTTTTATTGTAATCAAACAGCTTAAATGTTAAGTCTTTTAATTGAATATTATTACTTCTTAAGATAAATGGAGTTGATAAACTATCTTTAGGTTTCCCATCTTCAAAACTGTCAATAAAAATGGACATATTATCATTATTTTCACCTTCATAGGTTTTCATATAAAAATGAATTCCACTAAGAGAAGCTGCCCCTAAATCAACTTTATTATCTAAAACTTTTTTTGCATTTTGTAGAGATGTACTTAAATTTTTAACAAAAATAAGTGTGTCTTGATGATGGTCTCTAATTTCAATTCCTTTTAGTTGTACACTACCTAACCAGGATAAATCTATTTTTTTTACTACTATATTGGTACCATAACTTTCATTTATACTTTGTGTAGCATAGCTTCCTAATTTACTCTGCACCGCTGGTATCGATAAGAAAAACATAAGCAACAACAGAAAAAGCACAACGTACTTTACTGTTCTGAATATTATTTTTCTTACTTTTTTTATAATAAAATTTTTAGTGAAAACAATTTAACAAAAGTAACTAGCAAACCCCAAAAATCTTGCCTTATTGTAAAGAAAATTCGATTTTAACGAATTTCTAACGCATTATGAATATTTTTGCTCTTTAATTCTTTTTAATTTGAGCACTAAAAACATTTATATTTTAGGTATTGAAAGCTCTTGTGATGACACAAGTGCTGCTGTTATTTGTAATGGTAAAGTTTTAAGCAATGTAGTTGCCAACCAAGAAATACATGCCAAATACGGCGGTGTTGTTCCTGAATTAGCTTCAAGAGCTCACCAACAAAACATTGTTCCAGTTGTACAGCAAGCTATAGAACAAGCTGGTATTACTAAAGAAGACTTAAATTCAATTGCTTTTACAAGAGGTCCTGGATTAATGGGGTCTTTACTTGTAGGTACTTCTTTCGCAAAATCATTAGCTTTAGGTTTAAACATTCCTTTGATAGATGTTAACCATATGCAGGCACATATTTTAGCTCACTTTATAGAAGAAGAAGGTTGTAAAATACCACCATTTCCTTTTGTTTGTTTAACCATTAGTGGAGGGCATACTCAAATTGTAAAAATCACTAATCATTTTGAAATGGAAATTCTTGGTGAAACTATAGATGATGCAGTTGGAGAAGCCTTTGATAAATCGGCAAAAATATTAGGACTCCCTTATCCAGGTGGCCCATTAATTGATAAATATGCTCAACTTGGAGACCCAAAAGCCTTTAAATTTACAAAACCTAAAGTAGGTGAGCTAGATTTTAGTTTTAGTGGTTTAAAAACTGGAATTCTATATTTTATCCAACGAAATGTAAAAGAAAACCCTGATTTTATTAAAGAAAATTTACATGATATTTGTGCTTCCATCCAATATACAATTATTGAAATTTTAATGGAGAAGCTTAAAAATGCAGTAAAACATACTAATATTAAGCATATAGCAATAGCTGGAGGGGTTTCCGCAAATTCTGAAATTAGAAAACGTTTACAATTAGCAGAAAAACATTGGGGATGGACTACTTATATTCCTAATTTTGAATACACAACCGATAATGCTGCTATGATTGCTATTACTGGTTATTTAAAATACCTTAATAAAAACTACGCTGATGTTTTTGTAACAGCGAAAGCTAGACTAAAAGTTACTGAATAAACTATGAAATCACTAAAAAACAGACTACTACTTAGCTTTAAGTATTTTATTTTATGGTTACTATATTTTGCTTTTTCTCGTTTTTTATTTTTAGCTTTTTATTATGATAAAACTTTTGAACTTGATTTTATTACCATCTTAAAAACATTTTTCCATGGACTAAAATTAGATGCTTCTTTTTCAGGCTATTTATCTTTAATTCCTTTTTTGATTTTTTTATTTTCAATTTGGATTCCTAAAAAAATAGTTGCTTTATTAATTAAAAGCTATACCTACCCCGTTTTATTTATAATAACCTTATTTATGTTAATTGATATCGTTTTGTATAAATCATGGGGAGTTCGTATTGATTCTACTTTACTAACTTATATCAACACTCCAAAAATAATGCTTGCTTCTGTATCTGCAACGATGTTAATTGGCGGAATTATTATTTGGCTTGTCATTTCTGGTTTTACAACTTATCTTTTCAATAAAAAACTAACGACTCTTTTTAATAATTTAGAAAAAGGAAAAATATGGGAAGCTCCTATTTTTTTAGTTTTATTTGCTGCTCTTATACTACCAATTAGAGGCGGTGTTCAAACTATACCTATAAACCAAAGTAATGTTTATTTTTCTAAACATATGTTTGCTAATCACGCAGCAGTTAATTTTATATGGAATTTTTCTAATACATTAACTCACAAAACAGAAGACACAAATCCATATCAAAATTTCAGTCCTAATAATGCTACAGAGATAATTGATAAAACAAGGAATCAACTATTAGCTAGTAATGATACGATATTAAAAACATCGAAACCAAATGTTATTTTAATCATTTGGGAAAGTTTATCTGCTAAAGCTGTTGGTGCATTAGGAGGAGAACCTAATGTTACAGAAAACCTAAATCAATTAGCAAAAGAAGGAATTTTATTTACTAATTTTTATGGAAATGGAGATAGAACAGACAAAGGATTAGTTGCTGTTTTAAGCGGTTATTATCCTCAACCTACTTTAAGCATTATTAAAATGCCACATAAAACAAGAAAGCTTCCAATGTTAACTAAGGAAATGAAAAACTTAGGTTACAATACAGCTTTTTACTATGGTGGTGATACTAATTTTGGAAATATGAATACCTATTTAAGAAATGGGGATATTGATTTCATGCTAGACGGTAGTGCTTTTGATAAAGAGAATTGGAATTCAAAATGGGGAGCACATGATCATATTTTCTTAGATCGCGTTATGAAAGATTTATCTAAACCTCAACTAGAAAAACCTTTTTTCAAAATAGCTTTAACATTAACCAGTCATGAACCTTATGAATTTCCTGACACCTATAAATTTGGAAAAAATTCAGAAGAAAATCTTTATAAAAGTGCACAAGCATATACTGACAAAGCAATTGGTAAATTTATTTCTGATGCAAAAAAACAACCTTGGTGGGACAATACATTAGTGGTTATTATGTCTGACCACGGACATCCACTACCTAAACATAAAGGATATTTTAACTCTCCTAAAAAATTCCAAATTCCAATGGTTTGGTTAGGTGGTGCACTTGCTAAAAAAGGGTATACTATTGATAATTTTGGATCTCAAATTGATTTCTCATACACGTTAACTCATTTATTAAAAGGGAATGCTAGCCAGTTTAAATTCAGCAAGCATCTTTTTAATAATTCTGAGAAACAATACATTCATTATATTTTTAATAAAGGTTTTGGTACCGTAGGAAAAAATGGAAGTTTTGTGTATGATTATGTAAGTAATAAACCTGTTATACAAGAAGGAAATTATAAAACATTAGACTCTTTGGGTAAAGCTATAACTCAAGAAGCATATCAAGATTTTCTAGACAAATAAGCCCCTATTGATTTTTAATTAATTTCAATTACCTTAGCTATAACTAGGCTAGTATAACTTAATCTAAAAACTTTATGGAAAACGCAATTGAACCTTCTATATCAAAAACACATAATGATCGTGTGTTGCTCCCTTTTCAGTTTGATGTAAGCAAAATGCTTAAAGAATTTGAAGATTTAAAACAGCAACATTTAATTAAGTATGAATATTATGATACAATTCCTTTAAGAGCTCCAGCACATATCGTAGATAAATCATTACCCTTCCCTCCTCCTGCCGATGATTACGCAGATGGTTCTTGGACTGATTGGCTAGACACTACTGAACTTAAAGAATCTCCTTATTTAACTAGTATTGTAAACACTTTTAAAGAAAACACGAAAGTAACATTAGTAAGGTTACTTCGTTTAGCTCCTGGTGCTGTAGTTAAAGAACATAACGACCCAACATTAGCTCTTGAAATAGAAAAATCTGTTGTACGCCTTACCATACCTATTTTTGGTAATGATGATGTTACTTTTTATTTAAATAATACCCCTGTAGCAATGCAACCAGGTGAATGTTGGTATTTAAAACTAAATGATCCTCATAAAATAACCAACTACGGAAAAACAGAACGTGTAAATTTAACTATTGATATGATTCCTAATAACTGGTTAAGGAACGTCATAGAAAAAAGCAAGTTATACTAACATAAAACCCCGAACTTTTAAGTTCAGGGTTTTATATTTTTATGCTATAAATAAGATATTATTAACTTCTCTTATATTTAATAGAACACCCTATTGCACGTGTATCCGTTTTAGTAGGTTTATTACCTCTTAACAAAGCATCAACTGCATTTTCTACAAAACGTTCAGAAACATTACTTTCGCTACGAGAACTATCATCAATAGCTCCAATATACTCAACAATTAGTTTGCTTTTGTTTTTACTTAAAATATAAACATGAGGTGTTTTAGTTGCTCCATACATTGGATATACTTTTTGGCCTTCATCAAATAAATACGGAAACGTAAACCCTTTTTCTTTAGCTCTAACTTTCATAGATTCAAAATCATCTCCTGAAGAAACAGCTGGATCATTTGGATTTATTGCGATTACTGGATATCCTTTCTCTTTATATTTTTTATCTAAAGCTATAAGACGATCTTCATTTGCTACAGAATATGGACATTTGTTACACGTAAAAACAACAATAAAACCTTTAGCCTTTTTATAGTTCGCTAAAGAAACCATGGTGTCATCGATATTTTTCAATTTAAAATCAGAAGCTACATCTCCTACTTTATAACCTCCGTAATCATTAATTGTAAATGCAGAAACTACAGCAGCAACAGTTAACACTAGTATTGTTTTAAAAGTTTTCATAATTATATTAGTTTAAAAAAGTTTGTAATTCACTTTGTAACTCTTCATAGTCAAACGATTTTTCATAGAACTTCCTTTTCTTAGCATTATAAATTAAAGTAGCTGGTATAGAACCTGTCCAGTTTTCAGCAATGTCTTTAATCCAAAATTGTTCATTCTTATCTTCAAAGTGAACTACTTTAGACTTTAATTTTTTTTCTTTTATAAATGGGATTAAATTACTTTCTATTTGTTTTGAGAAGTCCAAACTTACCAAAACAACTTCTACATTTTTATCTTTATAATTAGCACTTAATTTTTCAAAAGCTGGTAATTCTTTTACACAAGGCACACACCAAGTAGCCCAAAAATTTATTACATAAATTTTTCCATCATTTTTATGTAATAAAGGTGTCAGCTGTTCATAATTTAGTGTTGAAACCTTGATTATAACTTCTTTTTCTTTTTTATCTTCATTACTTTTTTTGCACGAAACTCCTGCTAATACCATAAGTAACAATAAACAAACTCTATTCATCAATCAAAATTTATATAAGGCTCTAATTTAATTAATTACTATTATAATAGCTATTAATTAACTTAAACTTAACAAGAGAAAAGCTCAGAAAAATCAAGTCTAATAATAAATAGCGCCATACTCCTGACTCATTTCATCTTTGTATTGTGGTAATTTCGCTAATACAGCCTTTCTAATTGTTAAACTACTCAACAAGTATTCAAATCTATTTTCAAAATTCCCAGACATATATGCCCCTGGAGTACTTTGGGTTGAACCTGGTGTATTTGGGTTCCCCCATTCATTAAGATTCCTACTTCTAAAATAAGAAGTTATACAATCTCTTATATCTACTCGATTCCACAATTTAACTTTTGCTCCCCCTATAGAACTACTACCTTCTTGCTTTATAATCTTTACCTCTAAACTACCCTGAGTAACAGGCCTATCCAATGTAACTTTAAAACCATATTGCCCGTCTTGTGGAACAATTAAATTAGCATTAAAAATATTAGGAGTCGGATCTTTATCTATAAATTTAAGTCCTGGTATAGGGTTTACAGGAGAAACCAACATTTGTGTATTAAACGGAGCATTAATTAAAAACATATAGCTCCCTGAATTTAAATAATTATCAAAAAAATAAATAGAATTTCCATTCATAAGAATGCTTTGCGAATTTGACATAATATAGTTTGTTTGGTTAATTTGTAGCTGTATTTTCTTTTAAAGATACCATTAAAAGCCTCACAAACAAACCTAAACCAATAAAAAACAACCAATTAACACTAAAAAAACTCTTCTATAACAAAAATGACAACCTGAAAAATATCAGATTGTCATTTTATAAATTTCTTTTTTTGTTAAAAAACTTACGCTTATTAACAAAAAATATCGTTTAAAAGTTTTGCTAAACGCAAACCTCCTTTTTGTAATTGTTCTCTTACAATAGGAAAATAAACATACGAGTATCTATAACGTAAATTCTCACCTACTTTAGCAGAAGCGTACACATCTTTTGTTAACTTATGAGTATCATACATCCAATCAACTACATTTCCTTTTTGAATTACTTTAACTTGTTGTTTAGATAATCTTTTTGCGTTATCTGCTAGTTCTACATAACTCATATTCCATTTACTAAGTATGCTTTCGTCCCAAACTCTATGTAAGTTTGATCCTCTACCATGCCATTGTACTTGGATAGTATTTCCTCCTTTATCTTCTTTTTGACCTATATGCATAGGTTGATGTAAATCTCCCATCAAATGCACTAACATTTTTAAATGAAAACGCTTATCTTTTACTGTGCTGTTTTTATCTTTTAAAACTTTCACACAACGATTAATCCCAGTAATTAAATCTCCTTTAGGATTTTTCTCAGAAGTTTCATATTTTCCATCTAAAGGCATATTCACATAATGCCAAGAATAAAATTCTCTATATTTTCTATCAGATTTTATTTCATCAGCATAAGTTGATACAAAGGCTAAACTTTCGCCCTCTAATAATTTATCTATCTTTCTTTTTGCTCCATTTGTCAAATGATTTTCGGCAATTTTTCCAGTAGCTCTATGTCCGGTTGGCCCCCAAATATCATCATTAGAAAACCCCGTAAAAGACATTAAAAAACTGAATACTAGTAATAAGAAACGTTTAGTCATTTTAAATACTTTTTTTGCGAAGTTAAAAAATAGTACGCATAATTTTTTGGATTTATAAAAAAATATTTCATATCTTTACGATATCAAAATGATATCAAATTAAATCAAACAATAATATGAACTCAGAAAAAATCATTAAACCAGCAAATGGCTATCTATTATTTTTTATTGTACTAACACTCTTTATTGGTGGAATAATCATGTCAATCAAAAATGAAACTCCTATTTATTTAATTTCAACACTAGTAGGTTTTATTTTATCATTCGGTTTTATTTTAGTAAACCCTAATTCATCAAAAGTAATTTTGCTTTTTGGAAAATATGTAGGTACAGTTAA
>JBELFC010000041.1:0-22087 GCA_042093175.1 Tenacibaculum sp.
ATCCTATAATAGCATAGCCACCATCAGAAGTAGAAATAATCTTTTCTCCTCTATCATCGTTAGATCCACCATATGTTTTTTTCCATTCTAATTTGTCATTTGAAGAGAATTTAAGAACGGTATAGTCAAAACTAGTATTAGTTTTTTGTGAAAAATCTAGATCATTACTTTGAGTATACCCTAAAATGGCATAGCCACCATCTATTGTTTTGATTACAGATTTTGCAACTTCATTTTTAGACCCTCCTATTGTTTTTACAAAATCTAATTGTTGTAAAAAAGTAGTAGGTTTAAATGTAATTCCTTCTTTACTACAGCTTAGAAAAACTAAGAAGATTAAAATATATTTAACAATGTTTTTTACCAATTACAGTTATTTAAGAATTAATTTTTTTGATGTTCTACCGTTTATTTTTACAAGGTAAATCCCTTTTGCATTTTGGCTTATAGGTAAAACGAATTTTGTTTGATTAATATTTTGTCTAGAAAATATTTTTTTTCCTAAAATACTGTAAACTTCAATTGATTTTATAGTGTTGTTTTGAGCACTAATTATAGGAGAAGTATTTGTTGGATTTGGGTTTATTGAAAAACTACTCTCTTTTAAATTTTCAGAACCAGAAGAAAGTGTACCGCTTTTTCGAATAACAAAAAGCCCTCTATTAATGTCATTAATAATAATATTACCACTAGCAAAATAAGGGTATACGCTCCAAGCACCATCAAAAGCTGTATTGTCATCAGCAGGATAGGTGTCAAAGTATCCTGTTTCTGTCATTGAGTTTGATGAAGCTGCTATATTGGTAATATCAAAAACTCTTAACCCAGCTCTATAACTAGCCATATAAAATTCATTTCCTTTAACATATCCGTTATGGTCAATAGCTTTTGTAGCTCCAAGGTAGGTTGAAGATAATTTTGGAGCATCTAAATCTTGAAGGTCAAAAATTAAAGTTCTGGTATTCATTCCAAGGTCTTTTTCATCTGTTTCATCTCCAAGAATAAAAAATCGATGATCATCAGTAAACCATCCTTGGTGGGTATATCCAATTTGTGGGTAGTCTATAGTTGAAATTTTTTTCACATTTGCTTTATCAGTAACATCTAAAATAACCACTTCATTTTCATTACTACCTATGTAAATTTCTTTTCCTTTATATGGGGTGTCAGGACCATTGTAGGTAACTACTTGTGCATCGTGAGAATATCCATCTCCAGTATAGTTTCCTAAATCTTTAGGGTTTTTAGGGTCAGAAATATCTACAAAAATAGGTCCGCCACCATTGGTGCTTTTACACCCTACTAAATAAGCAACAGCTGTTGCTTCATTAATAACAATGTTATGACAACTTCCTACTCCAGTATAAACTTTGTCAGCAGTAAAGTTTTGCGGTGTAGTAACGTTTCTTAACCGAGTTAAATCAAAAACTTGCATTCCATGATTACCAACATTGTCAGCAACAATAAAAGCATGGTTGTTGTATATTTTAACATCTCTCCAATAATGGCTGTTCGCATTTGAATCTAGTCTTCCTAAAAAAACAGGGTTAACAGGATCAGTAACATCAACAAAAGCAGTACTGTTAGTCATTGCTGCAATAGCATACTCTTTGTTTGTAGTAGAATCTGTCCATCCCCAAATATCACTTCCGTCTGGGTCATTTCCATTAACACTTTTATTACTGTTAGCCAAAGTTGAAACAGGTATGTTTGATAGTAAATCAAACCCCTTACATGGGTAATCACCAGCTTTTCCACTAGAACAAGGTGTTTGTGAGTAGGAAACACTTGTATAAAATATAATAGAAGAAAGTAAAAAAAGTATTTTTCTTATCATGATATAATTTTTGGATTAAGACAAATTTATGAAATATATAAAGATTATATGTATAAGTTTAACAATTAAGTAAGTAAACACCCTAAGAGAAAAATTAAACCTTAAAAAAGGATGTTGTATAATTCTTGTTTAGTTTACATTCGTAGTAGTATCTTTGCAAGATGTTAGAAGATAAAAATCAAGAAAAAACGTCGTTGTCTGAACTAGGTGAGTTTGGCTTAATAAAACATTTAACAAAACATTTTTCATCATTTCATAAAACAACAATTAAAAGTGTTGGGGATGATGCAGCTGTAATAGATTCATCTGAAAAACAAACAATAGTAACTACTGATTTATTAATTGAAGGTGTTCATTTTGACTTAAGTTATATGCCTTTGAAGCATTTAGGCTATAAAGCAGTAATGGTTAACTTATCTGATGTATATGCAATGAATGCTGAAGCTGAGCAAATAACTGTATCTATAGCTATATCAAATAGGTTTCCATTGGAAGCTTTAGAAGAATTATATGCTGGAATTCAATTAGCTTGTAATACTTATAATATTGATTTAATTGGAGGAGATACAACTTCATCTACAAAAGGGATGTTACTGTCAATAACAGCAATAGGTAAGGCAAATAAGGAAGATGTAATTTATAGAAGTGGAGCAAAGCCTACTGACTTAGTAGTTGTTTCTGGTGATTTAGGAGGTGCATATTTAGGATTGCAAGTTTTAGAAAGAGAAAAACAAGTATTTCAAGTAAACCCGGAGAATCAACCTGATTTAGATAATTATACCTATATTATTGAAAGACAATTAAAACCTGAAGCTCGTAAAGATATTCCTGAATTATTAAAAGAGTTAGATGTTAAACCAACATCTATGATTGATATTTCAGACGGGCTATCTTCTGAAATAATGCATATTTGTACGCAAAGCAAAACGGGATGTAAATTATATGAGGAGAAATTACCTTTAGACCCTCAAGTAATTTCTACTTGCGAAGAGTTTGAAATTGATGCAACAATGGTAGCTCTAAGTGGTGGAGAAGATTATGAGTTGTTATTTACAATTTCAATAGATGATTATGATAAAATAAAAGGGAATCCTAATTTAAGTGTTATAGGTCATATTACAGAGGAGAATCAAGGTATGAATTTGGTAACAAGAGCAAATCAAGAAATAGAATTAAAAGCTCAAGGTTGGAATTCGTTTAAAGGATAAAAAAATAAGAAGTCGTTTTTAACGGCTTTTTTTTATGCATTGATTTTTTGAAATGATTAAATTAAATAGAAAACTTATTTAGTTGTTTTGATAAGAACTTAAATCACTATCAAAAGTTGATTTATTTGTTATCTAGTTATAGATAGATATGAATTCTTTAATTTTATTTTTTTGGTATAAAAATTGTATATTAGTCAAACGAAAATGAGTATTAATTAACAAAAAATCAAAAAAAGAATGGGAATTTTTTCATTTATTAAGAATGCCGGAGCTAAAGTTTTTGGAATCGGAAAAACAACAGAAGAGGAAGCTGCTGAAAAAGCTTCGAAATTAGTAGATGCTGTTAACGCTTTAGAGTTATCTGTAACTGATTTGTCAGTAGATATTGACGATGATAAGGCAACAATAAACGGTGAAGCTGCTGATTTAGCAACTAAAGAAAAAGTAGTATTAGTAATAGGTAACACCGAAGGTATTGCATCTGTTGAAGATAATATGACTGTTGCTGAAGTTGAAGAGATTAAGGAAGAGGATATGGCACAGTTCCATACTGTTGTTAGTGGTGATACTTTAGGGAAAATAGCGAAAACATTTTACGGAAACGCTATGAAATACCCAGTTATCTTTGAAGCAAACAAGCCAATGTTATCACATCCAGATAAGATTTACCCTGGACAAGTGTTAAGAATACCACCTTTAGTGGACTAATCAAAAGTTAATCAACCAAAGGAAAAAGCACTACGTTAAGTAGTGCTTTTTTTTGAAGTTATTTTAGATAAAAAAGAAGTGGAAAGTTGAATTTTATTCTCAATTTTGCACTTTATATTTTTACGTATGAATGGAAGAACTTTAGCCTTAATAGCCCTCTCTATAACTGCCTTAATTTATGGAATAACTTTTACTATAGCTAAAGAGGTAATGCCAAAACATATTCTACCTTACGGGTTTATAGTTGTAAGAATAGGAGGGGCAGCTGTTTTTTTCTGGATAACAAGTTTGTTTATTAAACAACAGAAAATTGAGCGTGAAGATTATAAAAGAATTGCCGTTGCAGCTTTTTTTGGTGTTTGTTTAAATATGTTAACTTTTTTTAAAGGGTTAAGTTATACAACGCCTATTAGTGCATCAGCAATAATGGTAACCGCGCCAATATTGGTTCTGATTTTTTCTTCCATATTAATAAAAGAAAAAATAGTACCTATAAAAATATTAGGAGTTATTATAGGATTAATAGGAGCAGTTATTCTAATAATCTATGGAAATAAATCCAGTAAACATGGAAGTAATGTAATTTTAGGTAACTTTTTAGTGTTTATAAATGCAGCTTCTTACGGTTTGTACTTAGTACTAGTAAAAAAACTAATTAATAAATACAATCCAATAATTTTTGTTAGATGGTTGTATCTCTTCGGGTTTATAATGGTATTGCCTTTCGGATTTACTGAATTAATGAATATTGATTTTAATACAATGGATACATCAGTTTATTTAAAAATTGGGTATGTTGTATTTTTTTCAACTTGTATTACCTATTTATTTAACCTTTTTGCATTAACAACATTAAAACCAACAACAGTAAGTGTGTTTATATATTTACAGCCAGTATTAGCTACAATGTTTGCATTGTTTAGAGGAAGTGATAGCTTAAATGTTGTAAAAGTAATAGCAACTTTACTTATATTTTTAGGGGTTGCTCTAGTAACAAAACAAGTACCAAAAACTACTAATAAATAAGTGTATCTTTGCACTTCATTAAATTGAAAATATGATACAGTCTATGACAGGATACGGTAAATCCGTATTGCAGTTACCTACCAAGAAAGTAACTATTGAAATAAAATCGCTTAACAGTAAAAATTTAGACTTAAATACGCGTATACCATCTTACTACAAAGAAAAAGAATTAACAGTAAGAAAAAAACTAGCTAGTAGTTTAGTTAGGGGTAAAGTAGATTTTTCAATTTATGTAGAAATGACTGCTGATGAAACTTCAACAACTGTAAATAAAGGAGTCGTTAAAGAATATATGGAACAATTAAGGAATATTGTTCAAACAGGTTCTAGTGATGATGTAGAGTTACTACAGATGGCAATAAAAATGCCAGATGCATTAAAAACTGAAAGAGAAGAATTAGATGTTGAAGAATGGAAACAAATAGAAAATCATATTGAAGTTGCTGTAAAAGAAATTGTTCAATATAGAAAAGATGAAGCAAAATCATTAGAAGAAGATTTTCAACAAAGAATTGAAAATATAAAAACAGCCTTAGAAGAAGTTAAAAAGCTAGATGGTGATAGAATAGATCATGTGAAAGAAAGATTACAAAAAGCGTTAACTGATTTGAAAGTAGAAGCTGATGAAAATCGTTTTGAACAAGAACTTATTTATTACTTAGAGAAGCTAGATATCAATGAAGAAAAAGTACGTTTAGCAAATCATTTAGATTATTTTTTACAACAATTAGCTACTGCTGACTCTAATGGAAAAAAACTAGGCTTTATTGTTCAAGAAATTGGAAGAGAAATAAATACAACAGGATCTAAAGCGAATTTTGCACCAATTCAGAAAATTGTAATTCAAATGAAAGACGAGTTAGAAAAAATTAAAGAGCAAATTTTAAACGTATTATAAAAATGGCGAAAGATTTTCAAGGTAAATTATTTGTGTTTTCAGCACCTTCAGGATCAGGAAAAACAACGATTGTACGTCATTTATTGGCTCAAGAAAGATTTAACTTAGAGTTTTCAATTTCTGCTACTTCTCGTGAACCTAGAAGTAATGAAAAAGATGGAGTAGACTATTATTACATATCACTAGCAGATTTTAAACAAAAAATAAAGAGCGAAGAGTTTTTAGAGTGGGAAGAGGTATATAGAGATAACTTTTATGGAACACTTAAAACTGAGGTTGAACGAATTTGGGCTAAAGGAAAGCATGTTATTTTTGATATAGATGTTGTAGGAGGACTTCGTATAAAAGAAAAATTCCCTGAACAAACATTAGCAGTGTTTGTAAAACCACCAGATATTAATGAGCTTATTAGACGTTTAAAAAATAGAGGTGAAGAAAGTGAAGATAAAATTAATATGCGTGTAGCAAAAGCTTCTGTTGAACTTGCAACTGCACCTCAGTTTGATAAAATTATTAAAAACTACGATTTAGAAGTTGCTTTGCAAGATGCAGAAGACTTAGTAGATGAGTTTTTAGAATTAAAAAAAGCTACAAAGCATTAACATACTTATTTTATGAGTAAAAAGGTAGGATTGTATTTTGGAACATTCAACCCTATACATATGGGGCATTTGATTATAGCTAATCATATGGTTGAAAATTCTAACCTTGATGAGATATGGATGGTGGTAACACCTCATAATCCTTTTAAGAAAAAAAGTTCACTCTTAGATAACCACCATCGTTTAGAAATGGTGTACTTGGCCACTAAAGAATATGATAAAATTAAACCATCTGATGTTGAATTTAGTTTGCCGCAACCTAATTACACAATTAATACTTTAACTCATATTTCTGATAAATATCCAACACATTCATTTAGTATTATTATGGGGGAGGATAATTTAAAAAACTTTCATAAGTGGAAAAACTATGAAGCTATTTTAGATGATTATAGTGTTTATGTTTACCCTAGAATATCAGAAGGGATTATTGAAACTCAATTCGATAATCATATAAAAATTAATAGAGTAGATGCTCCAATTGTACAAATTTCTTCTACAATGATTAGAAATGCTATAAAGCTAGATAAATCAGTACGTCCGCTTCTTTCTTATGAAGTATGGAAGTATATAGATGAGATGAATTTTTATAAAAAATAAACTTTTTTTAAAACTTTTTTAGAACTCTTAGGTCAAAGAACTGATTAACATTAAAAATTAGTAATTATGACTTTAAGATTTGTAAAAAGAAATTTATGTTACCTTGGATTTTTAGGACTTTTAATATTTGCTTCATGTGAGTCAAATAGTAATGAAGAACTACTAAATAATGATTTAACTACTGAAGAAGCATTAAAAGTTGTTTTAGCAGATGACATATCATCAGATGTAGATGATGTTATTGAAGATGATTCTGTGGAAAGTGAAATAGCAGCTAAAGGAACTACAACAACGAGTAATCATCCATCTTGTTTAGAAAGAACAGTTGAAGATACCACAAACGGTAAAATAGTAACTTTAGATTTCGGAGCTGGTTGTGAAGGTAAAAAAGGGCGAGTTTTTGCTGGAAAAATTATTATAGAATATGTTCGTGAAAATGATTCATTTTCTAAAACCGTATCATTTGAAAATTTCTCAGTTAATGGAAATGCAATTGAAGGAGGAATGTCTGCAACTAAAGTGAAAGAAAATGCAAGTGGTAACCCTGAGAGAACACATTCAGTTGATATTACCATTACATTAGATACTGGAGAAGCTATTGTTAAAAAAGGAGAAAAAGTAAAAGAGAAAATTGCAGGAGCTGATACAAAAGATAGGGGAGATGATGTGTTTTTAATTTCAGGTTTTTGGGAGTCAGTTAATAAAAATGGAGAAACAAAAAAAGCACAAATAACAACTAGCTTAAGAAGAGAATATGCATGTAAATATATTGTTAGTGGTGTAATTGAATTAACTAAAGGAACTAGTAAATATGTGTTAGATTTTGGAGATGGATCTTGTGATAATTTAGCAACGATTACTGATGAAGCTGGAACAGTTAAAGAGATAACTTTGAAAAATAGAAAACGTAAATAATAGCAGTTTAAAAGCCAAATCGAGTTATTTGATTTGGCTTTTTAAAATAAAATAACTATTTTTTTAAAACTTTTTTCCTTTTAAAGGGTCTAACAATCAACACTATTCTGTAAGTATTATGAATGAAGCTAACTTTATAAAAGAACTATCAAGTAAAAAGTATAGAGATAGAGCTTTTACAAAATTATTAGATTTATATCAGGAAAGATTGTATTGGCATATTAGAAAAATAGTAGGGACGCATGAAAATGCAGATGATGTTTTGCAAAATACTTTTATACGAGTGTACAAAAGTTTATCAAAATTTAAACAAGAAAGTTCTTTACATACTTGGATGTATAGGATAGCGTACAATGAGTCTATTCGGTTTTTAGAAAAAGAAAAAAAGAAAAGTTTTTCATCTTTACAAGAAGTAAGTGATACTTTTTTAAGCAATTTGAAGAGCGATGTGTTTTTTGATGGAGACCAAGCTCAAATAAAATTACACGAAATATTAAGTACATTAACTGAAAATCAAAAGAGAGTTTTTCAGATGAAATATTATGATAATTTAAAGTTTAGAGAGATTTCTAAACTATTAAACATAAGTGAAAATACAATTAAAACGCATTACTATGCAGTTGTAAAACACATAGAGAAAAATATTACAACTATTGAGTATATAGAAAAAATTAAAGCATAGTTTGTAATGAGCGTACAAAGTGATAACTTTATCTATCGAAATACATTAGATGTGAATTCAGAAAAAAAACATAAAAAAGATTTAGGGCTAGGTATACCTGATGATTATTTTGCAAAATCAAAAAATGCAATACTTAGTCAAACAGTACATCAAAATAAAAAAGGAAAAATCATTTTTCTTTCTAAGAAAATGTACATTTGGTCTGCTGCTGCAGTGATAGCATTGTTATTTGTTTTAGCAGTGTATAATCCTTTTGATAGTACAGATTATGGGTTGGAAAATGATATTTTAATAGCATCTATTGTAGAAGAAGAATCTGATATTGATGATTTATTGGATGAGTATGTTAATGAAGAATTACTTACAAAAGAGGTTTTTGTAGAATAAGTTAAAACTTTTTTAGAGTATAAGGGTCTAAAGAATAGAGTTTAAGAAGATAAAAGATGAGAAGTTTGAAAGTTATAGGGATTGTTTTAATATCACTTTTTTTAAGTGTGTTTAAAGTGCATTCTCAAGATTTACAAAGAGAGTTAAACCTTTCGGAAGAACAAAAAGAATTGTTAAAAACGCAAAAGGAGTTAATAAAAAAGCATAGGAAAGCATTTAAAGAAACTCTTTCACAAGAACAGTTAACAATATTAAAAGATAAATCTCTAACTAAAAAAGAAAGACAAAACGCTTTAAAAAACACGCTTAATTCTTTTCAGAAAAGAATTATTAAACAGAATAAAGTAAGTGTAAAAAATGTTAAGGCTAAGTTCAGAGCAACTTTGACTCCCAAACAGCGACAGCAATTAAAAAGAAGAATGGGGAATAAAAAGATGATGGTTAGAAAAAATATTAAAAAAAATTTAAATAGGGAAAAAAGAAGAAGAATAAGGAATTGATGAAATTTCTTAAAACTTGTTTGATTTTAGTGGTTGATAGTTCAACCACTTTTTGTATTTTTAATCTATCATGAAAAAACTGTGCTTAAAATTTTTGTTATTATTTAGTTTTATAGCAACGTACGCTCAAGAAAAAGAAATAGATGTTCTTACAGAAGAGGATGAGATTATAGATAGTTTATTTAGTGATGAAACAATCGAAGACTTGTTTAAATTATCTGAAAACCTAGATTTTTTACACTTCTCTATTAATTATAACAACAAT
This sequence comes from Tenacibaculum sp., assembly GCA_042093175.1. Taxonomy (GTDB): domain Bacteria; phylum Bacteroidota; class Bacteroidia; order Flavobacteriales; family Flavobacteriaceae; genus Polaribacter. The sequence continues at coordinate 9,629 of JBELFC010000041.1, forward strand.
ACCTATTTTTCAGGAAGAGATATTGGAATAGATCAGTTTTCAATGACCCCCCAAATAAATTATATTCATTCCAAAGGGTATTTTGCGGGGCTTTCTGGGGTTTATTATAATGAGTTAGATCCTAAATGGGATTATACTTCAATAACAGTTGGGTATGGTAAACGATTTGGGAAAACAAAGCAATATAGGTGGTCAGTTAATTACGATCGTTATTTTTTTAGTGAACCAAGTAATAATCCATTAAAGAACTCAATAAATTTCAGCTTAGAAATAGACAATAAATCAAGAACTATTGGTACTGAATTAACTACAAGTTTTTTATTTGGTAGTGAAAAATCTGCTCAAATAGTTTCGTCTAGTTACGGTGAAATTTCTTTAATAAAAAAGAAGAGAAATGAACTGAAATTCAGACCAACACTTCGTTTTATTATAGCTCAACAAACAATTCAATTAGCACAAACATTTACTTTTAGAGATAGGACTTTTACAGTATATAGGCAAAATAATGAATTTGGGTTGTTGAATACGCAACTTCTATTACCTCTTCAGTATTCGTATTCTGGATTTGATTTTGAAGCAGGCTATATTTTAAATATTCCATCAGCTATAGAAGGAGAATCTGACCTTAAAACAACAGGGACGTTTATGTTCTCTATAGCATATTTATTAGGATTATAACAAAACTTTAATACTTCTGTAAGAAAAGAATTGAAAAATTTTCGTTGTATATTTGAAATCCAAACTTACTATATTACTTAACTGTGGCTAAAAAACATAAAAAAGGAAAGTTAAAACAAAAGCTAACAGACAAATACAGATTGGTGATTTTAAATGAAGATACTTTTCAAGAGCGATTTTCTTTAAAGTTATCAAGATTGAATGTATTTGTTTTTGGAGGTCTGTTTTCAATATTATTAGTAATGTTAACTACATTAATAATAGCTTTTACTTCATTAAGAGAGTATATACCAGGATATTCTTCAACATCATTAAAAAAGAAAGCAACTCGTTTAATTTATAAAGCAGATTCATTAAAACAAAAATTAACAGTTTTAGAGAATTATACGAGAGCTATTAAACCTGTTTTAACTGGAGATATAAAACCTGAAAAAATAGATTCTATTATAAGTGATGGAATGGGAGTGGTTTTAGATGAGAAACTACTACAACCTACTAAAAAAGATTCTGTTTTCAGAGAAAAAGTTGAAAGTAAAGATAGATTTCCTTTAACTGAAGGAGGTTTGAATAGGGCAAAAAATGTGTTTTTTTCACCATTAAAAGGTAATATGTCTCAAGAATTTGATGTTAATGAAAAACATTTTGCTGTTGATATTGTAGCTCAAACTGGTACTCCAGTTATGGCAATTGCTGATGGAACCGTTATTTTAGCAGAGTGGACTGCTGAAACAGGTTATGTAATCATGTTGCAACATACTAACAAGTTTATTTCTGTTTATAAGCATAATGGAACATTATTAAAAGAGCAAGGAGAAATAGTAAAATCAGGTGAAGTAATAGCAAATGTAGGTTCAACAGGTGAGTTATCTACTGGTCCACATTTACATTTTGAGTTATGGAATAATGGGTACCCAGTAAATCCAATAAATTATATAGATTTTCAGTAAATGAGTATTAAATCAAAATTAGCAATACCTTTTGCTAAACAAGTAAGAAAACGAGTTTATAAATGGGCTAATAATCCGCATCAAACTCAAGAAAAAGTATTTGAGTACTTAATAACTGAAGGGTGTAAAACGGCTTTTGGAAAAGATCATGATTTTATATCTATTAATACTTATGAAGATTTTAAAAAACGAGTGCCTGTAAATGATTATGAAGGTTTACGAAGTTATGTTGACAGAATTGTAGAAGGAGAAGAGAATGTACTTTGGAAAGGTAAACCTATTTATTTTGCAAAAACATCTGGAACAACATCTGGAGCTAAATATATTCCTATAACTAAAGAGTCAATGCCAACTCATATTAAGGCAGCACGTAACGCATTGTTATTTTATATAGCAGAAACTAAAGATGCTAGTTTTGTTAATGGAAAAATGATATTTCTTCAGGGGAGCCCTGTTTTAGAAGATAAAAATGGCGTAAAGTTGGGGCGTTTAAGCGGTATAGCAGCACATTATGTGCCAAATTACTTGTTAAAAAATCGTTTACCAAGTTGGGAAACAAATTGCATTGAAGATTGGGATACAAAAGTAGATAAAGTGGTTGAAGAAACATTACCGGAAGATATGACGGTGATTAGTGGAATTCCATCATGGGTTCAAATGTATTTTGAAAAGTTAATAGATAAAACAGGAAAAACAATCTCTGAGATATTTCCAAATTTTAATTTCTTCGTGTATGGAGGAGTGAATTTTGAACCGTATAAGAATAAATTTGAAGCGCTTATAGGAAAGAAAATAGATTATGTGGAGTTGTACCCAGCATCAGAAGGATTTATAGCGTATCAAGATTCTCAAACGGAAAAAGGGATGTTATTACAGTTAAATTCAGGGATTTTTTATGAATTTATTCCAGCGACTGAGTTTTTTGAAGAAACCCCAACAAGAATATCACTAAAAGATGTAAAAATTGGAGTGAACTATGTAATCATTTTAAACACTTCGGCTGGTTTATGGGGATATAATATTGGAGATACAGTTGAGTTTACGTCACTAAAACCTTATAGAATTAAAGTAACTGGACGTATTAAGCATTTTATTTCTGCTTTTGGAGAACATGTAATAGGAAAAGAAGTAGAAAAAGCATTAAATGAAGCTATTGTTGGTACCGATATAAATATTAGCGAGTTTACGGTAGCACCACAAGTAAACCCTGAGGACGGCTTACCTTATCATGAATGGTTTATTGAATTTGAAAATGAACCAAAAAATATTGAAGAATTATCTTTAAAGATTGATGCTTCTATGCAAGCACAAAATATATATTATCAAGATTTAATTGAAGGAAAAATTTTACGTCCGCTTGTTATTAGGAAAGTAAAAAAAGGCGGATTTCATGAGTACATGAAATCCATAGGTAAATTTGGAGGACAGAATAAAATACCTCAGTTATCAGATAATCGTAAAATTGCAGATGTTTTAAATGATTTTCTGCTTTAATCTTAAATAAAGGAAGAATGAAAATAATAGCAACAAATATAGGAGAGCGCAAAGAAGTAGATTGGAAAGGAAAAACAATTACTACTGGAATTTTTAAATTTCCTGTTGAGAACCCTATTTATTTAGATGTTGAAGAGGTAAAAGGTGATGCTATTTGTAATAGAGAGTATCATGGAGGAGTAGATCAAGCTGTATATGGGTATTCACAAAAACATTATGAGTATTGGAAAGAGTTGTATCCTGAGTTGGAATGGCAACATGGAATGTTTGGAGAAAACTTAACAATTGATGATTTAGATGAAACAAAGATTCATGTAGGAGAGACTTACAAGGTAGGTGAAGCAATTTTAGAAGTAACCAAACCTAGAGAGCCGTGTATGAAATTAGGGGTTCGTTTCAATAATATGAAAATTGTAAAACAGTTTTGGCAACAAGATTATTCAGGAATTTATTTTAAGGTTATAGAAACTGGTTTTGTAAAATCTGGAGATCAGTTTATACAGGTGAAATCATGTACTGATACTAAAACTATAGCTGAGGTGTATAATGAAAAAAGAACTAAAAATAAATCTTAATTATCTGACCAAACAGCAAGCTCATTTCCACAAGGATCAGTAAAATGAAATCTTCTGCCACCAGGAAATGAGAAAATGTTTTTAGTTATTTTTCCTTTAAATTTGACAACTAAACTTTGAATGCTTTCTAAGTCTTCATGATATAATACAACCAATACTCCATTTTTTATTTTATTTTCAGATTTTTCAAACCCTCCTTCTATGCCACTATTTGAAAAAGAAACATAGTTAGGACCATAATCGGTAAAAACCCACTCAAAAGTATTGGTGTAAAATGTTTTTGTTTTTTCAAGATCAATAGCCGTAAATTCTATATAATTTATGTGATTGTTGGTATTCATTTACTATGGTTTTAATCAATGTAATTTCAGTATAAAATAGAACTAAAAACTAAAGGTCATACATTACTTTTCTCTTTTTTAGTAAGTATTCTTTTTCTAATGAATTACTTACATTTTTTAAAGAAATATCAATATATTTTATTGCTTCTTTAATTTTTCCAGTTTGATAAAACAACTCGGCTTTGGCTCCAAAATATAAATAAGAGCGTTGCCCTAAATCTAGAGGAGTAATTTTTTCAAAATAGTAATTCGCTTTAATATAGTTTTTACTTTGTAAACATACTACAGCCATATTTAATAAGTGAGAAGTTGTTGGTTGTAGTTTATATAGGTGTTGATACCACTGTAATATTTTGTTCCAATTTGTTTGCTCAAAGTTAGGTGCTTTAATATGTTCAGCTATTATAGCAGCTTCAAAATGATAACAAGAAAACTCATCATTTTCTACAGCTTTATTCATCATTGCATTTCCTAATTGTATTAAAGGAAAAGACCATTTGCTTCTATCTTGTGTTTTTAAATCGAGTAATTCGTTTTCAGTATTGATTTTTGCATCTAAACGCGCAGCATGAAAGCACATTAAAGCAAATAATGCATAACTAGCAGAAATATTTGTGTGTTTATTTTTTAATAACATTTTACATAAGCGCATAGCTTCACCGCACAATTCTTTTTGAATTAAAATTTCTTTTTTATTAGAATGAAAACCTTCATTAAAGATGAGGTATAAAATTTCTAAAACACTTTCAATTCTAATAGGTAATTGAATTCCTATAGGGATTTTGAATTGTAAGTTTTCTTTTTGAATGTTTTGTTTAGCCCTTAATAATCTTTTTTTTATGGTTTCTTCTTTAGTCAATAAAGCAGAAGCTATTTCTTTTATACTAAATCCAGAAATGGTTTTTAAGGCAAATGAAATTCTGTCTTTCGCATTCAAGTTTGGATGACAAGCAGTGAAAATCATTCGTAATTGAGCATCTTCAATTTCAGTATCTAAAAAAAGGTCATTGATGGAAATAGCTTCAATACCATTTTTAATTTCCGGTATATATTTCTTTTCAGCTTTTAACTTTCTAAATAAATCTAAAACTCTATTTTTAGCAGCTTGAGTTAACCATGCTTCAGGATTGTTAGGTTGTTGATTACGCCAACTGATACTAGCTTTTAAAAAAGTATCTTGAACAGCATCTTCTATAATTTCAAGATTAGATAACCCAAAAATTCGAGTTAAAACAGCAACCATCTTCCCACTATGATGGCGGAAAAGATGGTCTATGAGTTTAGAATCCATTAACTGTCAAATACCATAATTTCACGAATTTCTACCGTGTTTCCTAAGTCATAATCAGGAAAATCTTGCGCAATTTCTTGTACTGAATCAAAATCACTAGCTTCAACTAAATAATAGCCCCCTACAATTTCTTTAACTTCAGCTGAAGTTAAATCTGTAACTGTTCTATTCTGTCCAACAATACGTCTTATTTGTGGTGTTAAAGCTTCTCCACCACGTAAAATACCAGCCTTTTCCATTTTCTCACTCCATGCAAACCATTTTTCCATACGATTTTGCATTTCTTCTGGAGAAAGTCCTAGATCAGTGTATTCAGTTCCAACAAAAAGCATCATAAATTTTTTCATCATTTAAAGTTTTAAAGTTTTGTATTAGTAAGACGTTTTCCAAAAATAAAAAAGGACACTTTTTTTAATTTTATTTCAAAATTAAATTATGAATACTAATTTAACTAAATAATTTTAATGTGGTTTGGCGTAAAAATCTTTTAAAGAGTTTGTATAGATACAATAATTGATTTTTGAATTCCAAAAATCAATTTTCTTTGGATTAGGAGCTCCAGTTGGTACTAACATTAGGGTTGTTTTATCATTTATTTTCTGTTGATTAATGTCAGTTCCAATTAAGTTTCGATGATCTAAGCTAATATCTAAATAGTATAAATAATCATATACAAACTCAGTATATGATCTTTTTGATACTTCTTTTAAGCTAGTTAGCTCTAGGTTTTCATAGTTATTAGTTAATGCATTTTGAAACTCAACAGCATTTAAAGGAACATTATTTAAAGTAGGCATAACATTGAACTGACCATCTACAAATACCCATTTTTGTATATCATTAATAAAAACCTCAGTAGCTACATGTCCGGGAGAAGATTTTCTTGTTTCTACATCTTTAGTTTTTAAATAAATAGTTCTAGCCTTAAAACCTGCATTTTCTAATTGGGCTTTTAGCACAATTGCATAGGCAAAGCAAGGAAATCTACCTCCAGCTTTAGCTTCATCTAAAATAGTAATTGGGTCTGATTTACTAGGTGAGTTATTTCCGCTATGTTTCCATCTAGCATTTGTCCAATCTAAAATTTTCACGATTTTTTCAGTGTCGTTAGATTTTTGATCGATTAAGTTTTGGATAGGGTATTTTGAAGCAAGTTTTGTTAGATATTGATTTTCTTTGTTGTTTTCATACAAAATAAAGAGACTGTCATTTTTAGAAGTAATGTTATGTTTTATTTCTTCCCTCGAAAAAGAAGTCCCTTTAATTATTGTATGTGCATATATAGAATCATTTAAATGTACATAAAAATCATATGATTTCCCTTCAAAAACATCAAAAGAAATGCTATCCATATCTGTTTTGAAAACGAACTTTTCAGGATTGGAAAGGCATTGGATTTTCAAAGTATCATGCTTTACTTGTGGAGCAATAGACCATCTTCCGTTATACCAGTTTTCTGCAATTTTAAAGCTAGTATTTACAGTTGATGCATTTATTACTGGATGATTGTTGTATGTTTTTGATTCTTTACAAGAAATAAATAAGCCTGTTAAAATAAGTACTAAAAATAGTTTTTTCATAGTTATATATTGTGTTTATTTTATAGACTATAAATATACTTATAAGGTTGCCTTATTTAAATTTTTCTTAATAGAATATCTCCACTAACGGTTTTTAATTTTAAATAAGCAGTACCGTTTTTTATGGTTCCTTGAATTTTATTACGAGATGATCTTTTGCTTTTTTGATTAAAGTCAATATCTAAATCTGAGTACACAGTACCAGTTAATGTTCTTGCTTCAAAAGTAGCATCAGCTACAGCAACATCAATATCACCACTAACAGTTTTTAAATACATGTTTTCTGAGTGTTTTTTTATATCAATATTACCACTAACTAAATCTAGCGTTAATTTCCCTTGATATGAAGAAACGGCTACATCACCTGAAATACTTTTAACTTTTAAAGTCATTTTTTTAGGTACATAAATAACATAATTAATAACTATATTATTATGGTTAGAACAAAAATTGTAACTGTTACAACCTTTACCACTGTGAGTTATAGTAACTCCTTTTTTATGTTTTTTAAATAAGTTACCAAAATCAGATTTTACATTATAAATAGCTCCCGTTTTTTTAGTTTCAAATTTAAAGTAGTCATTGTCTTTATTGTCATTTATATTAACGTTAGCAACTACTGAGATTTCATTTTTATTCCAATTTTGAACTTCTATAGTGTTAGCAAATTTGGTATTTACATACACTTCTTCAATAGAGTTAGAATTTTGTTTTGTTATTACTTTTTTTTGAGCGGTTAGGTTACTAAAAGGCAATAGTAATCCTATGAATAAGAATAAACTTTTCATTTTTTTAGATTTTAAATTATGTGTGAATTAGTTTTTTAAGAGACTATTTTTTTCTAAGATAGATGTCTCCCATTGATGATCTTAATTTAATTTGTACACCACCATTATTAATGGAGCTTACAATTCTTTTTCTACCACTTACATTTTTTAAACCTTCTTTTGTAGGAATGTTTATATCAAAGTTGGTGTACACTGTTTTATTAGTTTTTATTTCTAAATCTGCTTTTGTTGAAGCGGGAATAGCAATGTCAATTTCACCAACAGATGAACTTATACTAATAGGAGATGATTGACTTACTTTACTAAAATCGATATTAATTGCTCCTGTACTAGAGTGGGCAGTAATAGGTCCAGTAACATTTTTCATGTTTATTTGACCAACGTTTGAGTCAGCTTCGATTTCAGAAGAAAACCCTTCAATATGAATGCTTCCTAAGTTACCAGAATCTACAAAAAGATTAATGTTTTTTGGAAGTTCAAGTTGAATTCCATGTCGTTGGAAACGAGATTTTAAATCTTTAACAATTAAAGTACTCCCTTCTTTTGTTATAGAAAAACCAAACCCATTAGTGTTGTCTTTACCTCCTGGGTAAATAGCGGTTAATCCTTTTCTTTTATCTTTTTTCTTTTGATGATGTTTGTTATTTGAGTGTTCACGATCATTATCTTCTTCACATTGATTGTCAGAATGATTACTGTGGTTTTTTAATAGCAATGAATTTGTATTCGTAGCTATAACTTTAATTGTTGTGTTTGATAAAATATGTACTTTTTTTACTCCTTGTAAAGAATGTTTGTGTTCTTTGCCTTGAGAAAAAGCAGTGCTTCCAATAAATAATAATAATAGGACTATTTTTTTCATGATGTTTTATAATTTTAATTACAATAAACTTGGTATGTTGTATTGTAGTTCTTGTTTAACATAATTTGGTGTTTCTTCGTTTTCTAGTAGTTTTTTCATGGGCTCGAGCGCTCTTTTTTCTTGTATTTTAGCTAAAATTTGAATTAATTCAATTTGAATAATGGCTTCTTTTTCTGTTTGCAATGCTTTGATTAAAGCTGTTTTTACAAGTTCTAATGATGAAAATTTTGAAAGTGCTTCTGCTGCAGCTAATCGCACATTAACATTTTTATCATAGAATAGCTTATTAACTATGGCTTCAATTATTTCTGTATTATTTTCCGAAAACTTTTTTGAATTTGTTACTCCTAAAATTCGTTTACTAGCCGATTGGTTATCTAATAAAGCAAAAAACTGTTGTTTCTGTTGTGTTTTTTGCTGGCTAGCAATTGATGTTTTTTGTTGATTAGACTGCCTACCAATTAAAAAAGCACTTAAAACTATTAAAATACTTGCAGCAATTTTTATATACGATTTCCAATCTGATTTAGACTTTAATGAAATAACTTTAGTGTTTGCTTCTTTAATTTCTTTAGCTAAAAAGTTTTCAAAGTTCAATTTTAATGTTTTACCAGGTTTTTCTAATTCATCATTAGATATAACTAAAAGAATATCTTCTAACTTTTTTAATTCTTCAGCACAATTACCACAAGATCTTATATGAGTTTCTATTTTTAAATGCTCTTCTTTTGAGAGTTTATTATCTATATAATCAATAAGTTGATTTTGTATGTCGTTACAATTCATAATATGTTTTTTTATCAACCTTCTATAGTTTGAAAATACATGTTTTTTAATTTCTTTAAAGCCCTATGTGTTTTGACTTTTATAGCTCCTGCTGAACTTCCTAAAATCTCAGCAATTTGTTCGTAATTTATTCCCTGATATCTGTGCATTACAATTAATTCTCTATCAGAAACACTCAACTGTTGTAATGATTTTTGTAAATGCTCAATTGCTTCTTTATTTCCTTCTGAAGCTATTTCTTCATTCGAGCTAATTAAATCATCGTTAATAATATTGGCTCTTTCTTTTTTGTTTTTTTGATAGTGACTTGTAAAAATATTTCTTGCTATTGTAAATATCCAAGACGCAAAATTTCCACTTTTATAAGATGATTTATATTTTAATATTTTTATAAATACTTCTTGTGTTAAATCTTCACTTATTGTTTTATCACGTAACATTTTCTTGAAAAAATTATAGATACGAAGATGATATCTATCAAAAATGATGGATAGCTTTTCTAGGTCTCCATTGGCAACTAGTAACATAAGTTCTTCGTCTGTTAAGTTTTTCAATGTGTTAGTTTTGGTTAGTTTCTATCTTTAAAACCATCAATTTACAAAAAGGTTACACTTAGGGTGAAAAAAAATTAAAGAATAAAAAAACTCACCATTGGGTGAGCTTTAAATTATAGTTGATTAAAGTTAAGTTTCACTAAAAGTTATTTAGTTGTATTACAGCTTTCACAGTATGCTTTACGTAAGTATTTGTCTTCAAGCAACTGAAAGGTAACACCACCTTCTAGTGAAGGATTAAAAAGTTTACAAAAACGATCTTTATTCATGTTAATGGCATTTAGCATGATAGTTCTGTATTCAGTCGTTTCAGTATATGCTGTATTTATGATCGTTAAATTTAAATAATAAAATAGTAAATCTTCATCAATGGTAATACTTCTAGCTTTTTTATCTAGTAGTTCAATAGCACTATCTATATTGGCATAATGAGTTAAAAATTGAGCTAAACTTAAGTAGTCATAGTTTGAAAGAGGAAATTTTTTATAGTTGTTTAAAATATACTTTACAGAAACATCTTTTTTAGCATAGTCTCTTTTCCTCATTTCTTTTTCTGCTTTTACTATATGAAAGTTTACAAGCATTCGGTCTATTAATTTTTGATTAATGCCATATTTTTTTAAGTTGAAAATTTCCTTTTTAAAATTATTTTCATTGAATGACTTTGCATTGTTTCTCCAAATAACAAACTTTAAAACAGCTAAATTGTATTTTATTCTTTTGTTTTTTGGTGCTATTTTTTCTAATTGTTCTAATTCATGAGTAACAATTAATGTTTGACTAATATTGTTTAAATACTTAACCATACTATTTTTGGTAAGTAGGGTGATGTATTTTTTTTGCCTAGGAATTTCCATTTTAGTTAAAACTTCTGGAGAATATCTTTCAGCTAACTTTCCTATAATAGTATTTTGAATGTTTATTGCTTGTTGTATATCGTTATTAACAATGTTTTCATTAAAAAGCGTTACCAATTTAGTGGTTGGCATGTCTTTATATTTATCAATTTTATCGAGTTCTAAAGTAAGTACCGCTTTTCGATGATTTTTTAAATAAGGCTCTAAATCAGTAGCTACTTTACCTACTAATTTCTTTTTTATTTCTTTTTTTGATAGATCTGTAAAATCAGTATAAGCAGTTTCTTCAATGTCATTTAAAAACTCTACCCAATTTTCTGAGGTTTTAACTTCTGTTTGGATATGAGGTTTTTGAAATGATTGTAGTGCTTTTGCAATACTACTAGCACGTTGATTTTGTAGTTCAGTATTTCTTTTTAAACTTCCTTCAACTGATGCATAAGCTCTAATATTAATTTTTTTAATGTTAAAATCAGTTAGTTGTAAAGAGTCATAGAGAGGTTTAATATCTTCAGGTAAATAAGTGGCTTTATTTTTTTTGAAAGGGATAGTGAATTTTAGCGTTTTATATTTTTTTACAAATTTATCTTTTTGAGTAGTTATGCTTTTTGTTTTGTACACTAATGAGTCTAAATATACTCCCATATCTAGTAAATCCCATGGGTATGATTGTAAGTTGTATATGTAATAATATTCGCATAATGTTCTATTTGATAAAAACAAAATATTAAATTCTAATTCATCTTTTGCAAGCGGTTTGGGTATTTGTCCTACATATACTCTATACCTTTTTTGATAGGGCTTTAAACTTCTTCGTAACTGTTTTGCATATACAGGTTTTAATAAAAGACCTCTTACTTGTTGTGGCTTTACATCTTCATTACATTCATATCTTGTTTTTGGTACAATATCTACAGCTATACCATCCCCCGTTTGTTTAAAAAGTTGTGTAAACCACTTTTTGTTATTTATTTCAAAATATAGTTTCGTACCTTCTCTTTTAATACCAAACTTTATTTCTTTAGGTTTTTGCCTAAACATTTTTGAAAAGTATTGGCACTGTTGATTTCTTTCACTTTGAGTAGTTTGTATTTTTATACCATGTTGGTTTTGACCAAAACATAGACTGTTTAAAAATAGCGCAATTAGTAGTAGGTAGTTTTTCATAGTTTATTTTAGTAAGAACAGCCTGTCTTTAAACAGGCTGTTCTTACTTTTTATTTTAAATGTTAGTTAGTAGAAGTTATTCTTTTTTTTATACTTTCTAATAGTTTTTTATCTTGCTTTTTTAAATTATACTCTTTGAGTTCATAAAAATTATATAAACTAGGAGAATCTTTGTCGTATGATTTTATTTCTAAAATTAAACCGGTTAAATTAATGTTTTTCTTTAAATCAAGAATTTCATAATTATTAAAAGGAATTTTTATTTTGTCATTAACATAAACTTCATTAACATCTATAAGTTCACCTAAAGAAGATTGTCTTATTTCAGTGATAACTATTTTATAGGCTTCAATACCGTTGATCGTTTTTTTATCATTTCTGTCTACTTCAATTTTATGTTTTATGTTCCATTTCTTTTTTAAATCTTCAGTAACCTCAAAAAACCTTTTGTATTCTTTATTATTTTTATAAAAGAGGGTATGTTTTTTTTGTTTTTCAGGAATAAATAAAATTTTAGTATCAACAGTTTTTATTAATAC
>JBELFC010000042.1:0-22015 GCA_042093175.1 Tenacibaculum sp.
TCCGTAAAAATCTGACGATTTTCTAAAATGGATTCAACATTTCTTCGAAGCTGACTATCGTCAATAAGATCTAGACGTAATAAAGAGGTAAAAACTCTAAAAGGTGCCTGATTAAGAGCTGTACTATCAATAGCTCTAAATGCCGTAGCATGCACAGGAACTCCAGCTGTTGCTAAATCATAATACCCAACAGGGTACATGCCCATTACTTTAAATAAACGCCTCATGGTAAATAACTCTTCAGGTTTCCCTAAACGGATAGCTCCATGACGCTCCATATTTAATCTAGATACTTCCCCTGTACGTGATAATTGTTCCTTGATCTCTTTCGAATCTGAAAGTACTTTTTCATTAATATCATGAACCAAATCCAATAGTTCTCCATAAAGAGGAACCTCATCCTTGTACATATCAGACATAATCTTTGAAAAACGACTACGAATATATTCTGGAGAAACAAATGCCTTAACAGTATGACATTCTTCTACTATACTTTTTGATGACATATTTTATTAAAATTTTAAGCAAAAATAAATCGTATTTCTTTCAAAAACACATAATTATAAGTAAATTTACACTTTAAATAATCATTTTATATTAAATTGACTTTTTAAACATCTATGAAAGTAAATTTAATTTTTAACAACTTGAAAATTACTATATGAATAATCAATTTGATTATATTGATAAACAAATACTAATTCATTTACAATCTGATGCTAGAAAAGCTTTTTCTCAAATAGCTGAAGAATTAAAAATTTCTAATTCATTAGTACATCAACGAATAAAAAAACTAACAGAATCCGGTGTCATAAAAAATGCTGAATTTTTACTTGACGAAAAAAAACTAGGCTATAAAACTAAATCATATACGGGAATTAGATTACGAGAAGCTCGCTTTGCTAAATCAGTAATGGAAGAACTTAAAAAAGTTGATGAAATTGTTGAATCCAATTATGTTTCTGGAAATTATGCCATTTTTATTCTGATATTTGCACGAGATAATGAACATTTACGTGAAGTTTTATACGAACAGGTTCATTTAATTAATGGTGTTGCTGGAACAGATACATTTATTTGTTTTGATGCAGGTTTTAAAAGAAATATCCCTATTCAATAGAAGATGATGAATACTACCGTTTTAACAAAGTTAGAAAATTCTTTACATGGAGAATTATTATACGATAATTTACATAAAAATATTTATGCTACTGATGCTTCTGTATATCGTAAAATACCATTAGCTGTTGCATACCCAAAAAATAAGGAAGATATTAAGAAGTTAATTTCTTTTGCTACTGAAAATAGTATTACTTTAATTCCACGTACTGCTGGAACATCTTTAGCAGGACAATGTGTTGGAGATGGTATTGTAGTTGATGTATCTAAATACTTCACTAACATGCTTGCGTTTGATGAAAAAGCAAAAACTATTACAGTTGAACCTGGAATTATTCGTGATGATTTAAATCGTTTTCTAAAACCCTTTGGTTTATTTTTTGGACCAAATACTTCAACTTCAAATCGCTGTATGATTGGAGGAATGGTAGGAAACAATTCATCTGGTAGCACTTCAATTCGTTATGGAGTTACTCGTGATAAGGTACTAAGTATTGAAGGTCTTTTAAGTGATGGTAGTGATGTTACTTTTTCTGAAATTGATTCTTTAGAATTCCAACAAAAAAAATCAAGTAATTCACTTGAAGGTAAAATTTATACTTCTATCTTTAACGAACTATCTCAAAAAGTCATTCAACAAGAAATAAAAAAAGAATTTCCTAAAGAGAGTATCCATAGAAGAAATACTGGGTATGCAGTTGATGAATTTTTAACCTCAGATTTATTTGGGGGTAATGAACCAACTATAAACCCTGCTAAATTTTTATCTGGTAGTGAAGGTACTTTAGTTTTTTCTACTTCAATTACAATACAGCTTGACGATTTGCCACCTACTCAAAGCATAATGGTATGTCCTCATTTTACAAGTGTAAACGAAAGTTTAAAAGCCACAGTTACAGCTATGAATCATAATTTATATGCTTGTGAACTTATGGATAAAGTGATTTTAGACTGTACTAAGAATAACCGTGAACAAACTAAAAATCGTTTCTTTTTACAAGGAGATCCTGAAGCTGTATTAATGCTAGAAGTTTCTGCTAACACAATAGAACAAGCAGAAGTTTTAGCAGATAAGCTTATTAAAGATTTAAAAACTAATAACTTTGGCTATCATTATCCAAAAGTTTACGGAAAAGATATTGCTAAAGTTCATCACTTAAGAAAAGCCGGATTGGGGTTATTAGGTAATATTGTTGGAGATATGAAAGCAGTTGCTTGTATTGAAGATACTGCTGTTGCCTTAAACGATTTGCCTGAATATATCGAAGAATTTACTCAAATTATGGATAAATATCAGCAAGACGCAGTTTATTATGCGCATGCTGGTGCAGGTGAATTACACTTACGTCCAATTTTAAATTTAAAAAAGCAGGAAGATGTTTCTCTTTTCAGAAAAATAACTACTGAAACTGCTGAATTAGTAAAAAAATACCAAGGTTCATTTAGTGGTGAACATGGTGATGGAATTGTTCGTGCTGAATTTATCCCTTTAATGATTGGTGAAAATAATTATCAATTATTACGTAGAATCAAAAAAGCCTTTGATCCTAATAACGTTTTTAATAAAGGAAAAATTACTGATGCTTTTCCTATGGATAAAAGTTTACGTTATGAAATTGATAGGGTTGAACCTAAAGTTGAAACAATACAAGATTTCTCAGATAGTGAAGGGATATTAAAGTTAGCAGAAAAATGTAATGGTTCTGGAGATTGTAGAAAATCACCTGAAGCTGGAGGAACTTTATGCCCTAGTTATAGAGCTACACGAAATGAAAAAGAATCCACCCGTGCAAGAGCAAATACTTTACGTGAAGTATTGACAAATAACACCGCAAAAAACAAATTTGATTCTAAAGAATTAAAAGATATTTTAGATTTATGCTTAAGCTGTAAAGCTTGTGCTACAGAATGCCCAAGTAATGTTGATATTGCCTCTATGAAAGCAGAGTTTTTATATCAATATCAAGAAACTAATGGCTATTCTTTCCGTAGTAAATTATTTGCAAACAATTCAAAATATAATAAATTAGGAAGTAAGCTCCCTTTATTAACAAACTTTTTTACCAATACAACGATTGCTAAAAAAGTAATGGGTGTAGCTACCGAACGAAGTGTTCCTAAATTAGCTAACCAACCTTTAGAAGCTTGGTTAAAAAAGCACACCTCAAAAACTACAAATAAAACTGTTTATCTATTTAATGATGAATTCACCAATTATTATGATGCTGATATTGGGAAAGACACAGTAATTGTTTTAGAAAAATTAGGTTATGAAGTAAAATCTATAAAACATGAAGAGAGCGGACGAAGTTATATTTCAAAAGGTTTTTTAAAGGAAGCTAAAGAAATAACCAATAAGAACATTGCTGTTTTTAAAAATTTAATTTCTAATGAAACTCCTTTAATAGGTATAGAACCTTCTGCTATTTTAACTTTTAGAGATGAATATATTCGCTTAGCAGATGATAAACTAGGAGCAAAAGAAATAGCAAAAAACACATTTACTATTGAAGAGTTTTTAGCTAACGAGCACAAAAAAAATAATCTTGATATTTCTATTTTCACAAGTAATGCTAAAGAACTAAAAATTCATGGTCACTGCCATCAAAAAGCATTATCTAGTACTCATGCTTCATTTAGCATATTAAACATTCCTGAAAATTACAAAGTAACAATTATGAATACTGGTTGTTGTGGAATGGCTGGTTCTTTTGGATATGAAAAAGAGCACTATAAAGTAAGCATGCAAGTAGGAGAAGATACTTTATTTCCTAAAATTAGAAACTGTTCTAAACAAACAGAAATTGTTGCAGCAGGAACAAGTTGTAGACATCAAATTTATGACGGTACTAAACGTATTGCTAAGCACCCTATAACAATATTAAAAGAATCATTGATTTAATATTGTTTAATTATTTACAAATACACATAAGTTCATTAACAATTCGTTGAGCTTATGTGTTCATTCATCTAAAAAACAATACTTTAACGAATATATTTTGTATATTTAAGAGATATGTAATTTTAAATATACAATTATGTCAAAAAATAAAATAATCATTAACAATGCCTTACTTATTTTTGGAGGCATTGTCGGGTTCTTTTTTTTAATGAAAATATTGGGTTTAAATAATGTTTCGGAATTACGTTTATTAAATTTTGTTTTTGTGCTTTGGGGAATTAACAAGGCTATAAAAACAAACATTAAACTAAATCAAGAATCATTATACTTTTCAAATTTTTCAATAGGAATAGGAACTTCAGTTTTAGCAGTAGGCCTTACTATCTTAGGTTTAATTATCTATGTAGGCTTTATTGATCCTGAATTAATAACTGTGTTAGGAAATTCTTCATTTTGGGGTAAAAACTTAAATTTATCTTTAATTGTTTTTGCCTTAGCTATTGAAGGAATTGCATCATCAGTTATTTGCTCATTTATTTTAATGCAGTACTATAAGAATTATAAAATATCAAATACTTCTATTGCTTAAAAAAACTTGAATTAAATAAAAAGGATTTCAGTTTAATTGAAATCCTTTTTATTTATAATTTCTTTACAAACAAATGCAGCAAAGTTTTTATCTACATAAATATCATGATTCCCCTTTACTTTTTTTATAGGCAAATTCATTTTATGAAACCAATTATCCTTAGGGACAAACTTATCATTTTCTGAAAAATACAAGAAAATATTACCTAGAGGTTTTCTAGACTCATATCTTAATCTAGTTGACGAAACACAATATATGAATAGTTTTTTATTGCTTTTCATTGCATAGTTCCAAGCTATGGTACCACCTATACTAAAAGCAAGTATTATGGTATTATTTTGCTTTTCAGCTTTGCAAAGTTTAGAAACAGCTTTTTCAATACCTCCGTTTACAAATTGCTTATGTAAATTTTCTTCTTTATAAACAGTTGTATCAACTTCAGCTAACTCACAACTATCATAAAAAACAATTTCAAAATCACTTTTTAATACATCAGTATAATTTGTCAACCATGTTGCTTTCTTTTCTCCCCATAAATCTGATAGAATAATTAACCTTTTCATCATAATAAATTATTAGATCTAACTATAAAAAGGGCGGAGGATAATAAAAATCAACAAATTTATTTTTTCAAAAACACTTCCGCCATCATACAACGAGCACTACCACCTCCACAAGTTTCTATAGTTTCTAGTGAACTATATACTATTTCACAATGCTTTTCAATTGTAGAAATCTGATTCGGAGTTAATGAATTGTAGGCAGAAGAACTCATTACTAAAAAACGTTCATCATCAGATCCTACAAGCTGTAACATATTTCCTGCAAACTGAGTTACTTGTTTTTCAGTTATTGCAATCACTTCTTTCCCATCAGATTTCAAATACTTTAGCAATCCTTTTTTTTCTTTTTTATCATCTATAGCATCCAAACAAACAACAGCAAAAGTTTCAGCTACACACATCATAACATTAGTATGATAAATAGCTTCTCTGTTACTTCCTACCGTTTGATTTGCAACAAAAACTACAGGTGTATATTCAAAATCTTCACAAAACTCGATGAATAGCTCTTCATCAGCTCTAGGAGATAAAGCACAGTAGGCTTTTCGGTTAGTACGATCTAAAATCATACTTCCAGTTCCTTCTAAAAAAACACCTTCTTCTTCAGCTTCTGAGTAATCAATAACATTTTCTATTATAAACCCTTTACTCTCTAGAACCTCTAATACATCATCTCTTTTTTCAAGACGTCTATTTTCTGCAAACATTGGATATACAGCAACATCTCCATTTTCATGAAAAGAAATCCAGTTATTAGGAAACAAAGCATCTGGTGTATCTGGTGTTTTAGTATCTTCAATTACTACAACACTTATTCCTACTCCTTTTAATTTACCAACAAAAGCATCAAATTCTTGCTGAGCTTTAGCATTAATAGTTGCGGGTAACATTCCAGCTAATTCTTGTTGATAATAATTGTTAACAGCAGTTTGTTCGTTCATTCTAAAGCTAGAAGGGCGAACCATTAAGATAGTGTTGGTAGTTTGCTTCATACTACGAAGGTAAAAATATTTCTTATTTTTTGCGCATTATATCAGCTAAATAGCTAGCATCTTTTGAAACTCCTCCCAATGTTGCTGATCCTCTAGTAAACATCCAAGGTAACCCTATAAAGTATAACCCCTCTATATTACTAACGCCTCTATAGTTTTTAGGATAATTTCCTTCATCTAACTCTAGCCCTTCAATCCATTTAAAGTTCGGACGATACCCAGTTGCCCAAACAATATTTTTAATAGTAGAAATTTTATTCTTTTCAAAATGGATATCGCTTTTAAATGCATCCTTTGTTCTTCCAACACAAATTACATTTTTTCGAGAAAGTATTCCTTTTACATCAGTTCCAATTACTGGTTGAGAAGAAGAACTAATTTTTTTCCCAATCCAACTATACTTATTGTAACTTAAAAAACCGATTAAAGTAAACCACCACCATAATGTTTTACCTAAAAACTGTTGAGGTAACGATTTTACTGAAGTATCTCCTGAAAAATAAACCGTTCTAGAAGAATCTTCAGAAACTTCATTTAAAATTTGATACCCAGAATCTCCTCCACCAACAACTAATGTATCTCCTTTTTGTAACTGATTCTCATTTTTGTAATAGTTACTATGCATTTGAAGTATACTATCAGATATTTTGGTATGACAAGGAGGGGTATAAGGTATATGAAAAGGACCTGTAGCTACTACTACATTTTTTGCTACAATACTTCCATCTTTATACTTTATAGAAAATCCTTCTTTAGTTTTACTAACAGAAGTTACTAAAGTATTTAGCTGTACAGGTATACTAAACTTTTTTACATAGGATTTAAAATAATTACTAACTTCAACTTTTGAAGGGTAATACCCTTTTGGGGCATTAAATTTTAATCCAGGTAAGTGATTATATTCTGTGGGAGTAAAAAGCTTTAACGAATCCCATCTATTCAACCAAGAAGCACCAATTTCATTTTCTCCATCAAGAACTATAAATTTTTTATCCATTTTTTTTAAATGGTAAGCCATAGATAATCCTGCTTGCGCTCCACCAATTACTACATAATCTAACATCTAATACCCTTTATTGATTTATGCTGCAAAGGTAAATACAAATAAACTTATAAACACTAATTTCTAAGTATGCTTTTAAGTAATTAAATATCTAATACTTTATGTAATCCCATTTTTTAAATTCATAAAAACAACATCCTTTAATTGTTCTTTTAAAAAATTAATTGCAGATTTACTCCGCATACCTGATTTACAATATACTACAATCGATTTTGTAGTATCTAATTCTTGGTATCGTTGTGAAATTTCTCCTAATGGAATGTGCTGTCCTCCCATATGGTGTTCTTCTCGTTCCCAGTTTTCTCGAACATCCAATAAATTATATATCTCTAAATTCTTTTGTAATTCACCCAACGAAATTTCATTATTTATTGATTTTATCCCACAGAAAAAGTCATAATCTTCTTCTAATTGGATAACATCAGCCTTTTCAGTTCTTTCAAATTTTAATACCATCTGACGCATACTTAATGTGTCATACATCAATAATTTATTAGCCAGTACCTCTCCAATTCCACAAATCATTTTGATTACTTCATTTGCTTGTAGACTACCTATAATTCCTGGTAGGACTCCTAAAACTCCTATTTCAGAACAATTTGGAGATTCATCTGGTTTTGGAGGTGAAGGATATAAACACCTATAAGTTGCACTCTTTTTGTAATTAAAAACACTTACCTGACCTTCAAACTTAAAAATGGCACCATACACTAAAGGTTTATTAGTTAATATTGATGCATCATTAGTCAAGTATCTCGTAGAAAAGTTATCACTTCCATCTACAATAACATCATAGTTTTCAAATAATAAAATTGCATTTTCGCGAGTTAGCTTTTCTTTATAAACTGTAAAGTTTACAAATGGGTTTAATTTAGACAATCGTTTTGATGCCGTTTCTGCTTTAGATAAACCTATATCATCTATCGTATATAAAATTTGACGTTGTAAATTACTTTGATCTATTTCGTCATCATCTATAATTCCAATATTACCAACTCCTGCAGCAGTTAAGTATTGTAAAACAGGACATCCCAATCCTCCTGCTCCAATAACCAAAACTTTTGCTTTCTTTAATTTCAATTGACCTTCTTCTCCTATTTTATCTAAAATAAGGTGACGGTTATATTGTTTTTTCTCTTCTGGAGTTAAACTCATTTTAATTAATTATTCTTTTTTATTAATAAAAGACAATCAAAGAAAACTTCTAGCGCTGATAAACTAACTAAAAACTTCCCAATCCTTCCAAACTACTTCTAGCTTCTTTTCCTTTAACATCATTACTATTTCTTCAGTACTACGTTCATCAGATATTTCAAATTGTTCTAAGGATTGTGGTTCTACTGAATATCCTCCTGGGTTTGTTTTCGATTCTGCACTAATAGATGTTGCTCCTAAATTAACAATATTGTTTCTAAAAACTTCACTTTCTCTAGTAGACATTGATAATTCAACATCTTCATCAAATAAACGAAATGCACATATTAATTGTACTAAATCTGCATCAGTCATTTCAACTTTTGGTTCTAATCCACCTGAATGTGGACGTAATCGTGGAAATGAAATAGAATACTTAGTTTTCCAATAGGTTTTCTGTAAATATTTTAAATGCAACGCTGTAAAAAAACTATCTGCACGCCAATCTTCCAAGCCAAATAAAGCACCTAATCCTATTTTATGAACACCTGCTTTTCCTAACCTATCTGGAGTTTCTAAACGATACTTAAAATTAGATTTCTTTCCTTTAGGATGATGCTTTTTATACTCCTCTTTATGATATGTTTCTTGATATACTAAAACCGCATATAAACCATTTTCTATAAGTAGCTCATACTCATTTTGATCTAGTGGTTGAACTTCAATCGTTATATTTGAAAATTTAGAACGAATTAATTTGATTGCATTATTTATATAATTTACACCAACTGTTTTATTTGCTTCTCCTGTTACTAATAAAATATGATCATATCCTTTATTTTTTAGAAAAGCAACTTCTTTTAATATTTCTGCATCTGTTAAAGTTCGTCTTGGTATCTTATTTGTTAAACTAAACCCACAATAAGTACATATATTTTGACACTCATTACTTAAATACATTGGAGCATACATTTGTATAGTATTTCCAAAGCGTTTTTTAGTTAACTCACTACTCATTTGTGCCATTTCTTCTAAAAACGGCTTGGCTGCAGGTGAAATTAAAGCTTTAAAATCATCTAAACTTCTTTTATTTCTTGTTAAAGCTTGTTTAACATCAGACGTAGTTTTACTAAAAATACTTTCCAATTCTACATCCCAATTATATAAACTAAAAGTATCTAAAAAACTTTTAGTCTTTTCGTTTTCTATCGAATTCATTCTACGTTTTTTATTCTTTCTTTTTATATTAACTCAAAAGAAAACCTAATTTTATTAACTCAAAAAACTTGTTAATGGACTACTCGCTTCCGCTTTATTTCTAACGGGAGCTAATTTTGCTTCGTAAGCCATTCTTCCAGATTCAACTGCCATTTTAAAAGCTGTAGCCATAGTTACTGGATTTTTTGAAACTGCAATAGCCGTGTTTACTAGTACTGCATCAGCTCCAATTTCCATTGCATATGCAGCATGTGATGGTGCTCCAATACCTGCATCAACAATAACAGGAACATTAGATTGTTCAATTATTATTTCTAAAAACTCTATCGTTTTTAATCCTTTATTACTTCCAATTGGCGCGCCTAATGGCATTACACATTGTGTTCCTACCTCTTCTAAACGCTTACTTAAAACTGGATCTGCATGAATATAAGGCATCACAACAAACCCCTTTTTTACCAGCTCTTCTGCTGCTTTTAAAGTTTCAATAGGATCTGGTAATAAATATCTTGGATCTGGATGAATTTCTAATTTAACCCAATTAGTTTCTAATGCTTCTCTAGATAGCTCAGCTGCAAAAACTGCCTCTTTTGCTGTTCTAACTCCTGAAGTATTAGGTAGCAAATTAATTCTTGAATGATTTAAGTGTGATAGTATATCATCCTCTTCATTTTGAACATCTACTCTTTTTAATGCAACAGTTATCAGTTCACTTTCTGATGCTATTAAAGATTCTTTCATTAACTGAGATGAACTAAATTTCCCCGTCCCTGTAAATAACCTAGATGAAAAAGTTTTATCTGCTATTGTTAGTTTGCTATTCATCATTTTTATTTATTATCACCTAGTTTATAAACTTGTTCATTAGTACTTGGAGCTTTTAATAATTGATGAAAAACAGGAATACTAGTAAAGTCATTAGTTATTGCTCCAGAAACTGCTACTCCAAAAACACCAGTTTTTATTATACTTGCAACTGTATCTAAAGTAATACCTCCTACAGCTATTATAGGAGTTTCTGTTTTTAATTCTTCAATCAATACTTTATAACCAGCTTCTCCTATTTCAGGACTTAAATTCTTTTTAGTTTCAGTAAATTGAAACGGCCCTAAACCAATATAATCTACTTTTTTAGTTAACAACTCTTTACAGTCTTCTAAAGTATTTGCTGTTCCTCCAATACTATAAAACTTACCTAAATAATCACGTACTTTTAACGGACAAGCATCTTTTTTTCCTAAATGAACTCCATCAGCATTTACTTCTTTTGCTACCTTATAATAATCATTTATAATTAATCTAGTTTGGTAATGTGCAGTTATCTCTCTTGCCTTTTTAGCTGTTTCTAAAACAGTTTTCGGGTCAACATTTTTTAAACGCAATTGAACCCATTCTACACCAGATGAACATGCTCTTTGAATATTTTCTAAATGCTCTTCTACTGTTTTTCCTTGAGTTATATAGTGTAATCTACTTATCATTCTTATTTTTTTTGAATATTTCTATGTCTTCAATAAATTTATCAAACTTTATATCAAACTTTCTTTTTGTTATACTAATTGAACCAACTAGATTTAAATTATCATTCCAATTCAATGGGAATTTAGAGCTAGCTTTTATTTCATAAATACCTTCATCTTTCTTTCTAATTTTGGAAAACTGAGGATCAATTATAAAACATATTTACAGTGAAATTCTATGATTAAATTTAAAACGAATTTTCCAATGTTCATGATCCCACCATTCTCTATTTGAATTGACTTCGATTATTTCCCAATTTCGATTAATCAACTCTTTTTCTATTTGATATTTATATCCCGTTTTTTTTATTTTATTTCTTGTACCTGTGTTTTCCTAACAAAGATTCATTTGAGTTTAAAAACTCTTCAATATAAATTTTAACATTTTTACAGGCATCTTCTAAAGAAATTTCTCCAATTAAATTTGATGCTAATGCAGAAGACAACACACAACCACTTCCATGTTTTTCATAAACTGAAGTAGCTATGGGGGGAATATTCATTTTTACTATTTTACTATAATAAACTTCATCCCAACCTTTTTTATCTTTCCTATGACCTCCTTTCAAATAAACATTTGTTCTATCTGAAATAAACTCAATTGTTTCTTCAACAGTTTTATCAGGAAATAATTCTTTTATTTCATTATAATTTGGTGTTAAAAAGTCGCAATAATTTAAAACTTTCTCAAATACTTTCAGGTCTTGTTTCGAATGAAAATCAAAGCCCGCACTCGCTTTTAAAACAGGATCTAATACTATCTTTATTGATGGATTTAATGTTTTTAATACTTGAAGTACGTCTAACAAAATTTCCCAAGACTGAATAATTCCTATTTTAACTACTGATATTGAAAATCGTTCAAAAAGTGTTGTTATTTGATTAACGATTGTTTCTTTTTCAATCCAAATACAATCTTTAAAATCAATATCATTTTGAACAGTAACTGCAGTACAAACAGATAAGCCATATAATCCATGAGCTTCAAATGTTTTAATATCAGATGTAATACCTGCTCCGCTTGATGGATCAATACCAGCTATGGTTAATATGTGAGTTTTAGTATTCAATTTTTATATTGATTTTTCGTATTCTTCCTTAATATTTTTAAAACTCTTAATAGGGTTTTCAGCATTCCAAACACCACCTAAAACTCCAACTCCTTGAAATCCCAACTGAATGGTTTCCTTTATAGTTTTATTATCTACTCCTCCCATACCTACTACCATTTTATCAATATGATTTACATCAAAACCTTTACCTTCATACCCTTTTTTAGATATTGAAGAAAATACTGGACTTAATAAATGGTAATCAAATTCTATATCACAACTAGATAATTCTTCTATTTCGTGAAAAGAACTACTCATTGTTTTACCCATCATATTTAAGCCTATAAAATATTCACTTCCATTCTCTAAGACATCTCTCCTTTTTTGCTCTTGAAAATGAATCCCTTTTAAATTGAATTCATTAATTAATTCATGAAAATAATGAACTACTATTCTATCATGGTATTTTTTATCAATAAGATTTAAATACAAAACATGATCTTCGTAATTTTTGTGAGGCTTTCTAAAATGAAAATATTCTAAACCTTCCTCAAATAATTGATGTAAGATTTTGACTTCATTTTCTATATCTTTTTCTGGAGCTATTAAAACGAACATGGGTTTTAAATTATGGTTTAAAAATTATGAGTTACAAATATCTAACTATATATTAATTTGCAACTCATAATTAACAACAGATTATAGGTATACTTCTGAACCTTTATCTTTAAATTCTTTAGATTTTTCTTCCATTCCTTTTGCAAATACTTCATCGCCTTCAACTTTATTAACTGCTGCAAAATCACGAACCTCTTGAGATATTTTCATAGAACAAAATTTTGGTCCACACATAGAACAGAAATGAGCTATTTTTGCTCCTTCAGCAGGTAAAGTTTCATCATGATATTCACGAGCTAATTCAGGATCTAACCCTAAATTAAACTGATCTTCCCAACGAAATTCAAAACGTGCCTTACTTAACGCATCATCTCTATGTTGTGCTCCTGGATGACCTTTAGCTAAATCAGCTGCATGTGCTGCTAACTTATACGTAACTACTCCAGTACGTACATCTTCTTTATTAGGTAACCCCAAATGCTCTTTAGGAGTTACATAACACAACATAGCACATCCAAACCAACCAATCATTGCTGCTCCAATACCAGAGGTAATATGATCATAGCCAGGTGCAATATCTGTAGTCAAAGGTCCTAAAGTATAAAAAGGAGCTTCATCACAAGCTTCTAATTGCTTATCCATATTCGCTTTTATCATATGCATTGGTACATGACCAGGACCTTCTATAAAGCATTGTACATCATGTTTTCTTGCTATTTTTGTTAACTCTCCTAAAGTTTCTAGTTCTGCAAATTGTGCCTCATCGTTAGC
This sequence comes from Tenacibaculum sp., assembly GCA_042093175.1. Classification (GTDB taxonomy): domain Bacteria; phylum Bacteroidota; class Bacteroidia; order Flavobacteriales; family Flavobacteriaceae; genus Polaribacter. Next base: position 13,542 of record JBELFC010000042.1, read on the forward strand.
GTCAGCAATAGAACCAGGACGTAAACCATCTCCTAACGAAAAAGCAACGTCATATGCTTTCATTATTTCACAAATTTCTTCAAAGTGTGTATATAAAAAACTCTCCTTATGATGGGCTAAACACCATTTAGCCATAATTGAACCACCACGAGATACTATTCCTGTAATACGTTTTGCAGTCATAGGCACATAACGTAAACGTACTCCTGCATGAATTGTAAAATAATCTACTCCTTGTTCAGCTTGTTCTATTAAAGTATCTCTAAAAATTTCCCACGTTAAATCTTCTGCTACTCCATTTACTTTTTCTAGGGCTTGGTAAATTGGAACAGTACCTACTGGAACCGGTGAATTACGAATAATCCATTCACGTGTTTCATGAATATTTTTACCTGTAGATAAATCCATTATATTATCAGCTCCCCAACGACAAGCCCAAACTGCTTTTTCAACCTCTTCTTCAATTGAAGATGTAGTTGCTGAATTACCAATATTTGCATTAATTTTCACTAAGAAGTTACGACCTAAAATCATAGGTTCAGCTTCAGGGTGATTTATATTTGACGGTATTACTGCTCTCCCTCTTGCTACTTCTTCTCTTACAAATTCTGGAGTTATTTTTTCAGGAATACTTGCCCCAAAATCTTGTCCTGGATGTTGCTTAGACAAACGAGTTACTTCATCAATTCGTTGATTCTCACGAATTGCGATATACTCCATCTCAGGTGTTATAATTCCTTTTTTTGCATAATGTAACTGCGTTACATTTTTTCCTTTTTTAGCTCGTTTTGGTTTATGTTTTAGATTAAAACGTAAATGATCTAAACTTTTATCATTTAATCGCTCATTACAATACTCTGATGAAAAAGTATCTAACGCCTCAACATCTTCTCTTTCTAAAATCCATGGTTCACGAATACGTTCTATACCATTATGGATATTAATTTCTTTATTGGGATCTGTATAAGGCCCTGAAGTATCATAGATCGTTACTGGTTCATTAGCTGTTCTTTTTTTTGTCATAGAATCAACTGTATCACTCAATTCTATTTCTCTCATGGCTACTTTAAGATCAGGATGTATCACTCCTTGAACATAAACTTTTTTTGAATTTGGAAATGGATGTCTAGTGATCCCATTACTTGGTGCAGTATCTTTTTTCTTCATAATTGTGTAAAATAAATTATAGAATATTGTTAGTTTGTTTTTGAGGTTTTTATCCTCCTTGAGTAGATTTTATTATTAAAACTTTATCGTTATTTTCAAGTTCTTTAATACTCCAATTCTCTTTTTTAACAACACTATCATTGATAGCAATAGCAATACCATTAGTTTCAACTTGAAGTTTGAAAACTAATTGTTCTATTGTTAACGTGTTAGAAAATTGTTGATGTGTATCGTTTACTATTATGTTTATCATATTAACATGTTTAAGTAAACTATAGAAGAAGTTTTAGCATAGCACGCGATAAGCTAAATACTAAAATAAAATAATAACTTTTTCCTACGTTGGTGTTAACCATATCAGGTTCCAAGGATATTTCTCAAACTAGTTTCCTAGCTACTCCTAAAGTTTACAAATACAAATATACTAGTTTATTTAAACTAGCAATACTCTTTTCACTTTATTAAAAACAAAAAACTAGCCTTATAGGCTAGTTTTATTGTACTTATGTGTAAATAAAGTTAAATTTTCTTTATTGTTTCTGTTACCTTTTCTAAAACATCAAAAGCGGTTTCAGCCATTTTATTTCCTTTAAAATCTAATAAAGGGTTTACTTCTACGAATTCAAGACAAGCTACTTTTTTACTTTCTAATAATTGATTTATAATATCTATTATTTCATATTGATCAAATCCTTTTGGGACCGGAGTTCCAGTACCATAAGAAACCATATCACAATCCATGGCATCTACATCAAAAGATACATAAATCACATCGCAATTACTTAACTTTTCTAGTGCTTCATTAACACAAACTTCTAATCCACGGTACCTAACTTCAGCTACTTTATAATTTTTTATTCCGTGTCTTTCCATTTGCTTATCCTCTGGCTCTTCAGTGTCTCTCACTCCAAAGAAAACAACATCTTCTGGTTGCACTTTTTGGCCAGGAACTCCAATATTCTTCATTCTATCCCATAACTCAGCAGTTTCCCTATCAATATCATTGACCTGGCAATCTAAATTATCATCATCTATTGCGGCAGCCAAGGGCATACCATGAATATTTCCTGAAGGTGAAGTATATGGTGAATGTAAATCTCCATGCGCATCAATCCAAACTACTCCTACTCTTTTTGTTGAATTGGCAGCTTTAACACCACTAATTGTTCCTAATGCAGACGAATGATCTCCAGAAATAACTATTGGAAACTTATCTTCTTGTAAATTTACTTTTACATGATTAGATAATCTTTTACATTGATTAAAAACATTTTCAATTCTCTTAGCAAATGAATTATTTTCTTTATTGTAAACAGATTCATTTTTAGTAATTACATCTTCAAATTCAAATTGTTCAAAATAATTACTTCCTTTGTTTATCGCTGCAATTTCAATTGCATCAATTCCCATATCAGATCCTCTTGTGCCTGCACCAATATCTGATCTGTTTTTTATAATTTTTATTTCTTTCATAATATGAATTCAATAAAAAATGTCATCTAAATATTAAATGACATTTCTTAGTATATTTTATCTTTTACTAATCTTTACAAAATCTCTGTGGTTCTCACCTGTATAAACTTGACGAGGACGACCGATTGGCTCTTTTCCTAAACGCATTTCTCTCCATTGAGCAATCCAACCTGGTAAACGACCTAATGCAAACATTACTGTAAACATTTCAACAGGTATTCCCATAGCTCTGTAAATAATTCCTGAATAGAAATCTACATTAGGATATAATTTTCTTTTTACAAAATACTCATCATTTAAAGCTTCTTGTTCTAATGCTTTAGCGATATCTAAAATTGGATCATCAATCCCTAAATCTGCTAAAACTTCATCAGCTGCAACTTTAATAATTTTAGCTCTAGGGTCAAAGTTCTTATAAACTCTATGTCCGAATCCCATTAAACGGAAAGGGTCATTCTTATCTTTAGCTTTAGCCATGTACTTCTTAGTGTCTCCACCATCTTGTCTTATAGCTTCAAGCATTTCTAATACCGCTTGATTTGCTCCTCCATGTAATGGTCCCCATAAAGCTGAAATACCAGCAGATAATGAAGCGAACAATCCAGCATGAGAAGAACCTACAATTCTTACAGTAGATGTAGAACAGTTTTGCTCGTGATCTGCATGTAAGATTAATAATTTATCTAATGCATCTTTAATTATTGGATTAATAACATACTCTTCATTAGGTTGCTCAAACATCATTTTCATAATATTCTCTACATATCCTAAATTCTTAGATCCATAGTTTAAAGGTAATCCTTGTTTTTTACGCATTGTCCATGCTACTAAAACAGGAAACTTCCCTAAAATTTTAACTATAGCATTGTACATATCCTCTTCTGAATCAACATTTACAGAAGATGGATTAAATGATACTAAAGCACTAGTCAGTGATGATAACACTCCCATAGGGTGTGCATTTTTAGGAAAAGCATCAATGATTTTCTTTATATCTTCATCAACAATAGCTTTAGATCTAACATCGTCATGGAATTTTTGTAATTGTTCTTTTGTTGGTAATTCACCAAAAATCAACAAATATGCTACTTCTAAGAAATCTGCTTTTTCAGCTAATTCCTCAATTGAATAACCTCTGTATCTTAAAATTCCTTCTTCTCCATTTAAAAATGTAATAGCACTTTGACAAGAACCTGTATTCTTATATCCAGGATCAATTGTTATAAGTCCACCAGTAGCGCCTCTCAACGTTTTAATATCAATTGCAGTTTCATTTTCCGTTCCTGTTATTAAAGGAAACTCATACGTATTTTCGCCAACTTGTAACTTTGCTATATCTGCCATTTTTTATCTAAAAATTTTTATAATTGAAGTGAGTTGCGAAGATACCATTTTTTATAAATTTAAAAAATTGATAGTCATAGATTTTTAACATAAAAAAATAAAAATTACTTATTTAAAATCTATGCAAAAAACAAAGCTTGCAAGGATAACCTTACAAGCTTTATTTTTTTGTTTCAACTAGCTATTTGTTATATTTTAAAAGCTTTTTCCTGTGGAAAAAAAGCTACATCAGCTAATTCTTCTTCTATACGTAATAACTGATTATATTTAGCCATACGATCTGACCTTGAAGCTGATCCAGTTTTTATTTGTCCTGTATTTAAAGCTACTGCTAAATCAGCAATAGTATTATCTTCAGTTTCTCCTGATCTGTGACTCATTACTGATGTATATCCAGCATTATGAGCCATATTAACTGCAGCAATAGTTTCTGTTAGAGTTCCTATTTGATTTACCTTTATTAAAATTGAATTAGCTATTCTATTTTCAATTCCTCTCGATAATCGATCTACATTAGTTACAAATAAATCATCTCCTACTAATTGAACCTTATCTCCAATTTTTTCAGTTAAATATTTCCAACCATCCCAATCGTTCTCATCCATTCCATCTTCAATTGAAATTATAGGGTATTTAGAAGCTAATTCAGCCAAATAATCAGCTTGCTCTTGACTTGTTCTTACTTTACCTTTACTACCTTCAAACTTAGTGTAATCATATTTTCCATCAACAAAAAATTCAGCAGCAGCACAATCTAAAGCAATCATTACTTCATCACCAAATTTATATCCTGCATTTTTAGTTGCCAACTCAATAGTTTCGATAGCATCTTCAGTTCCTTCTAAAGTTGGAGCAAAACCACCTTCATCACCTACAGCAGTAGATAAATTTCTATCATGTAATACCTTCTTTAAATGATGAAAAATTTCTGAACCTACTTGCATTGCTTCTGTAAAGTTTTTGGCTTTTACAGGCATAACCATGAATTCTTGGAATGCTATTGGAGCATCTGAATGCGAACCTCCATTAATGATATTCATCATTGGCACAGGCAATGTGTTCGCAGAAACACCTCCTATATAACGATATAAAGGTAACCCTAATTCATTTGCTGCAGCCTTTGCAGCCGCTAATGAAACACCTAGTATTGCATTTGCTCCTAGTTTAGATTTATTTGGGGTACCATCTAAATCAATCATTATTTTGTCAATCATATTTTGTTCAAAGACTGACACTCCTAATAATTCTTGAGCTATTAATGTATTAACATTTTCAACAGCTTTTAAAACACCTTTACCCATATATGCAGCTCCTCCGTCACGTAACTCTACTGCTTCATGCTCTCCTGTAGAAGCTCCAGATGGAACAGCAGCTCTACCTGTAAAACCATTTTCAGTAGTTACATCTACTTCTACTGTAGGGTTACCTCTAGAATCAAAAATTTGACGTGCATGGATATTGATTATAATACTCATAGTTGTTTTTGTTTATTAGTATAATTTTAAGGTAGTAAATTTACAAAATACTACCTTTTTATTGTAGTATATTAGTATGATTTTACGAAAACGTTATCAAATATAAATTCCCGCTTTGAAGCGGGAATTTATATTAAGCTTTCGCTTTTTTTATATTTTCAATAAATTGATCGAATAAATACTCTGCATCGTGTGGTCCAGGGCTAGCCTCTGGGTGATACTGTACAGAAAAAACATTTTTATTTTTCATCCTAATACCAGCTACAGTATTATCATTTAAATGAACATGAGTTATTTCAACATCATTATGTGCTTCTGTTTCTTCTCTATTAATCGCAAATCCATGATTCTGAGAAGTAATTTCTCCTTTTCCTGTAAGTAAGTTTTTCACAGGATGATTAATTCCTCTATGACCATTATGCATTTTATACGTAGAAATTCCATTAGCTAATGCTATAACTTGATGTCCTAAACAAATACCAAATAATGGTAAATCATTAGCTATAATTTCTTTTGCTGTATTTTGAGCATCAATTAATGGTTCTGGGTCTCCAGGACCATTAGAAATAAAATAACCATCAGGATTAAATTCACTCATCTCCTTGAAAGTAGCATTGTAAGGATAGACCTTAACGTATGCGCCTCTCTTTACAAAATTTCTAAGTATATTTTTTTTAATTCCTATATCTAACGCTGAAATTTTTATTGGAGCGTTTTCATCTCCTACAAAATAAGGTTCTTTTGTAGACACTTTAGATGCAAGTTCTAAACCTTCCATATTTGGAGTTTCAGATAACTTCTTTTTTAAATTTTCTATATTATCAACGTCTGTTGAAATAATAGCATTCATAGCTCCATTATCTCTAATATAAGATACTAATGCTCTTGTATCAACATCAGAAATTGCAACAAGATTATGTTTTTCAAACCAATCTTTTAAATTCCCATCAGAATCAACTCTTGAATGTGTAAAACTAAAATTTCTACAAATTAATCCTGAAATTTTAATTCCTTCTGATTCTATTTCTTCATTATTAACACCATAATTACCTATGTGGGCATTTGTAGTGACCATTAATTGTCCAAAATAAGAAGGATCAGTAAATACTTCTTGGTACCCAGTCATACCGGTATTAAAACAGATTTCTCCTGTAGACGTACCTTCTATCCCTACTGATTTACCATAGAAAATTGTACCATCAGCTAATAATACTAAAGCTTTTTTACGTGATTGATATTTCATTTAGTTTAGTGTATTGTATTGTGTAATTGAGTTGCAAAAATATATAAAAAAAGGGATAAACATTAAATGTTCATCCCTTTTATATGATTGATAAAAATTTTCATTTTTATTCTTCCTCTTGTGAAGTTTTAGTTTCAACAGGAGCAACAGCTTCAGCTTTTTTAGCACCTCCACGACGGCTACGACGTGTAGATTTTTTAGCTTGATTTCCTTTAGGGTTGTATAATTCATTATAATCAACTAATTCAATCATTGCCATTGGAGCATTATCTCCTTGACGATTTCCTAACTTGATAATACGAACATACCCTCCTGGTCTATCAGCAACTTTTACAGAAATTTCTTTAAATAATTCTGTAACAGCTGTTTTATCACGTAAATATCTAAATACTGTACGTCTGTTGTGAGTTGTATCAGCCTTAGATTTTGTAATTAAAGGCTCAATAAACTTACGTAAAGCTTTCGCTTTAGCAACAGTAGTATTAATACGCTTATGCTCTACTAAAGAACAAGCCATGTTTGATAACATTGCTTTTCTATGCGCTGTTTTTCTTCCTAAGTGGTTAAATTTCTTTCCGTGTCTCATGACATTTGGGTTTTGCTTTCATCTTGCTACAACTCTTTATGAGGAGCAAAATATGAAAGATTAATCTCTATCTAATTTATATTTACCTAAATCCATTCCAAAATTCAGTCCTTTATTAATCACTAACTCTTCTAACTCAGTTAATGATTTTTTACCAAAGTTTCTAAACTTCATTAAGTCACTTTTATTGAAAGATACTAAGTCTCCTAAAGTATCTACTTCTGCAGCTTTCAAACAGTTTAAAGCACGAACTGATAAATCCATATCAACTAATTTCGTCTTTAATAATTGACGCATATGTAATGATTCCTCATCATACGTTTCAGTTTGAGCAATTTCATCAGCCTCTAAAGTTATTCTTTCATCTGAGAATAACATGAAGTGGTGAATTAAAATTTTAGCTGCTTCAGTTAATGCATCTTTAGGATTAATAGATCCATCTGTGTCAATATCAAAAACTAATTTTTCGTAATCAGTTTTTTGTTCAACACGAAAGTTTTCTACTGCATATTTTACATTCTTAATTGGAGTGTAAATAGAGTCAGTAAAAATTGTTCCTAAAGGTGCTCCAGCTCTTTTGTTTTCTTCTGCTGGCACAAACCCTCTACCTTTTTCTATGCTTATTTCAGCACTAAAGCTAACAGACTTATCCATGTTACATAAAACTAATTCTGGATTTAATACTTGAAATCCTGAAATAAATTTTTGTAAATCACCTGCTGTTAATTGCTCTTGTCCTGATACAGCTATAGAAACTGTTTCTCTGTCAGATTCTTCAATTTGCTTTTTAAAACGTACTTGTTTTAAATTTAAAATGATTTCTGTAACATCTTCTACAACTCCTTCTATCGTTGAGAATTCGTGATCAACGCCATCTACTCGTAATGATGTTATTGCAAAACCTTCTAAAGAAGATAATAATACTCTTCTTAAAGCATTTCCAATAGTTAATCCAAAACCTGGTTCAAGAGGTCTGAATTCGAATCTTCCAGAAAAATCTGTAGATTCAATCATTATTACTTTATCAGGCTTTTGAAAATTTAAAATTGCCATATTTTCTTCATTTTAATTGTAATTCAGTTGCGCGGTTCATAAGTTTGAAGAAATACTGACAAACCCTTTGGCTGAACTTCAATATGATTAATTTATTACTTAGAATATAATTCTACGATTAACTGCTCTTTGA
>JBELFC010000043.1:0-22014 GCA_042093175.1 Tenacibaculum sp.
TCAAAAACTAATCAATCATGAAATTATCATTTAAACTAGCTTTAGGAACTATGCTCATATTGAGCTTGGTGTTTTTAAATTCTTGTAAAAAGAAAGAAAAAGAACAAATAAAAGCAAAAACTGAAATAGCTTACAATAAATTAGAAGTTGAAAGCTTGTGTGAAAGTAATTGGTTTCCACATTCTCAAACACCTGCTCCAGAGGAGGGAATAGGTAGTCCGTTTGATACAATTAGTACTACAAATGCTATTTTTCATCAATGGTCATGGCAAAAGTTTTTATGGGTTACTAAACCTGAATATGAAATAGAAAAATTATTTGTAAAACTAGATGGAAAGGATGTTCCATTATATGTTGGAGAAACTTTACCATTGTTTTTAAATCCTAAAAAAATGTATCAAGTAGATTCTCACTTGGGAAGTGTAACACCAGTACCAGGAGCATCTGTGGTTCTAGAAGATACTGCACAAGCGGGTTCTTCAGGGATTTTAAGAACAAACCCAGCATATAATAGTGTACATAATAAAGAGGAAACAGTATTTTATTCAATTCATGTTTCTCCAACTTTAAAAAATGCAGCTGAAAAATTTAAAGATTCTATTTTGAATGGAACATTAGCTAAAGATAATTTATCATCTTTTCCAGTTGGATCATTAGAGTTAAAAGTATCATGGACTTCGATTGATGCTATTCCTGAAAATAAACGTGGTAATTATTTTACGACTGTAGGAGCTGTTGATGATGGAAAAGGGAATTTTACTAATAAAGAAGTAGCTTTATTAGGGATGCATGTTGTTGGAGTAGTAGAAAACCATCCTGAATTTATTTGGGCAACTTTTGAGAATTATGATTTAGCACCAAATTATAATTGGAAAGAAGATAAAGCAAATTCTTCTACTGATAAATTATTGTTTGCTAAAGGAAGTACAACAGGTATTAATGGTATTTATTGGGATACGATTAAACAACAAGCATCAACATTATATAAAGTATACGATATTTTTAAGTTTGGTGTACCTAGAGATTCTACAGGAGGATTTATGAAAACAAGTCAAGAAGAGCCTGTAAATTTCGACAACATAGTAAATATTAACAATTGTGTAAAAAAGAATTTAAAAGATGTATGGGCAAATTATTTTTATAACGGTTCTATTTGGGTTGATACTGATGGATTATCATCAAAACAACAAGCTGAATTATTAGTGAAGTTAAAATATAGTGTAGGTAGTGCAACACCTGGATCTGTAGCAAGAGGTTCTTTAAATTGTGCAAATGTTACGATGGAAACTTACACACAAACATTTAAAAGTAGTTTAAAAGATGTTAATGTAAATACATTAGCTAATTGCTTTAGTTGTCATAATGCTGTAAGTTATACTAGTGATACTTCACCAATTTACATGAGTCACTTATTTGATGCATTTATAAAAAGAGCTGAAGGAAAAACATCTAACGAAGTTGAAATGCTAAAAGCGAAACAGGAAGTAAAAGAGTTTATTGAGAATAGATTGAAGTAAAGTTTTTAAGATTGACTTTACAAAACCTCCCCAACTAATACATGGTTGAGGAGGTTTGTTTTTTGTTATAAAGTTTAAAGTTATTGGTTTTTGAAATATCCCTAGTACTAAGTATTTAAAAGTAAATAATAATAAATACATTGCATTGTAAATTTTTATAAAAGAGTAAACAGATGAAGATAAATTTTTATTTATTGGTATTTATAGTGTTTTGTATAAATACAAGTTTAACAGCTCAAAATTGTATTTGTACTGGTAAAGAGGAGTGGAAAGAAAATAGAGAGGTGTTAGATAGTAATGTAAAAAAAACAGCCCCTTATAACTCAATTATAAAGTTTACTGTTAAGAGATGGTATCATTTTTTTCATGACGGATTTAGTGGAACAGGTTCTTTTATTAAAAAAAATATCATTGTAACAGCCAAGCATAATATCATAAACAAGGGCATTACTAAAATATCTTATAGAGTAGGAGGAGAAAATATTGTTTTAAAGAAAAAAGATTTTAAGATTTTTTTATATAAAGAAAAAAATAAGAGAGTTGAAAATGATATTGCAATTATTAAAATTACAAACCCTAATAAATATGCAAGGAATGTAACTTTTTTTAAGTATTTAAATAATTACGAATTAAATAACAAAAGGTTACATTTAACAGGTTTTCCATGTGATTCTAACGGAGAATTAATAGAGAAGAATGCATTGTATTCTACAATAAAAATTAATGATAGAAATACAATCATTGGATATCCAATGTATACTTGTCAAGGAGATAGTGGAGCTCCTTTATGGTATAAAGAAGAAGAGGGATATTTTGTTATTGGAGTTCATCATGGAGGAAATGAAAATATTATTGGTTTTGTTGAACAAAAGTTAAATGTCGCAGCTTTTTTTAATAAAAATGTAATCTCATGGCTAAATAAATATTCTAATTAAAGTTTATAGAGTGTTGTTTATCAGTTTGATAATGAATTATAAGATTCTTCTTTTCCAAAAAGTACATTCTTTCCATCTTGCTTCTGCCTTATAAAATAAATTTTTATGCTTTAAATAGTGGTTCCATACATGTTTTATTTGATTTGAATAAGCATTGTTGAAGTTTTCTATTTTAGCTAAGTTAAATTCTCTAATAATATTAAAACTTGTTAGTAGTTCTTTAACTTGCATGGCATTAGCCATTGCATTAAACATACCTTGAGAAGATAAAGGGTCAAAGCTAATAGCTGCATCTCCTAAAGCAATCCATTGTTTACCAGCAACCTGTTCTAAACGTGTTGAATTAGCACTAACAGTTCCATGAAAAGTAATGCCTTTTTCACTTTTAGGAATTAATGAACTCATAATTTGATTCGTTTTAAGAAGTGCTAAAAAAGATTCAGAATTTTTAAGTACCGCTTTATCTATGATATCTGAATCAGTTTGAAAAGAAATAATTCTGGTGTTATTAGGTAAAACTGCACTATACCACCAACCTTGTTGCTCAGCAACAATAGTACTCATAGTATTTATATTGGTATTAGGCATACTTATCCAACATGAAATTAACTTATCATGTTGAACCCGTTTAATTCCTAAACTTTTTGCAAAGTGAGATTGTCTTCCTGTAGCATCTATAACAAAACTAGCTTCAATAGTATGAGTTGTTCTGTTTTTTAAATTATCAGATTTACCGGTTACTCTCCATACATTTTCTTTGTAAACGCTATTAAAAAGACGTATTCCCCATAAACAAAGAACACCTCTGTCTGATGCTTTTTTTCTGAGGTATGTTTCAAATTTTGCCCTATCTAAGCTTTTAGAAAACCCATCAGGGTTTTTAAGATGATCTACAATATGAAGTTGATTGCTTCCCCAGTATGATTGCATACCAAGGTTATTACTAAATAATGTTTGTTTAAATTCATCTGATTCATTTTCTAAAAGATCTAGTTTCTTTAAAATTCTTTGAGCAGCAGGGGCTAATGATTCACCAATTCGATCAGAAGGGGTTATTTGTTTGTCTATTAAAGTAACATTATAATCCTTAGCCAATGAGATCGCAGCAATGCAACCCGCAATACCTCCGCCTATAATAAGTATATCTGTTTTTCTCACAAAGTGAGTATTAAAAGAGTTAATAATTAATTTACTTTTAAACACAACCTTGTATATATATTACAAGATTGTGTTTATTGAATAATTTAAAAAGTAATTTATTTAGGAGTATATCTTGAAAAACGTGTCATTTTTTCAGGAATACCTACTTCTACTTTTTTAGAAACTTCTTGCTGATGTGAATCAGATTGTTTCATTGTGTGTAATTTAGAAGCAATAAGATGAATGGTGTTAGTAACGTTTGAAGATGGAGTAAAATCTTTTGTTAATTCATCTTCTACTAATGTTAGTAATTCCCCTTTAGCCCCTTCTAATAAGAATTGTTCGTTTAAAAGGTTGTCATGAGAAAGTTTATCTACTGCTGCGTTTAGTATATTTTTAGTAGCATCGTTTAAAGTTTGACTACTATTTAAAATAGTATCTAAATCTGCTAGTGTGGCTTTTAATAATGTAGCTTCTTGCTCAGGAGTAGGCGTAATTCCAACTTGCATTTCTTTAGGGAAATTAGGATCGTGGGTTACTCCAGGACGTTTTTGAACTACTGCTAGTTTATCAAAATATTTAACCATACTATTAATTTGATTCGTATAAGTTGGAGCTGCACCATCTAAAGGAAGGTTATCTAGCCATTCGGTACGGTAATTAAAAGCTTGGATACGTGTTTCTTCAGATAAATTGGGGTTAACAGCTTCCTCATAACGTTCTTCATTTAAAATATTATTAGGTACTCTGGCAGGCCAAAATGTTGGTAAATATGGGTCATATTCACTGGTATAACCATCTCTACAACTTGCAGTATCAGTTTGCCAAGGAATAGCCATCCAACGAGTAATACTACCAGCTACTTGTCCACCTAAAATAGGTCCTTTTGCTAATGGGAGTACTTCATTATTCATGATAGGGCCATAATACATAGTATTAACTGGAGGTGTTTTTGGAGCGTGCTTAATTCGGAAAGGAGCCATGTACATTCCTGATGAACGCATAGGCCAAGTCATTTCACACCCAGGATGAAAAGCATCAGCTAAACAAAACTCCATAGCAGCTTTGGTAAGCATGTCTGGTTGTTCAGCTATAGGTAAATCATCTATTGATGGAGCTTTTGGAGTGTGTGGACATCCAGTCATATCTATATAATCGGCATCAAAATCTCCTTTAACCCATTGGTCTAAAAACTCTAACTGTAAATTTGATAATGTGGCATGTTGACGAACAGAACCTGTTGAAGGAATACTAATAGCATCACCATATAACCAAGGCCATAATTGTGGTGCTTCTGCACCAGTTACATCAAATCGGCGGAAATTATTAGAAATTGTTCTACGCATTTCCATATATGCAGAAGATGGGTTTCCTAATCGTTTAATCCATTCGTTAGTGGTGTAGTTAAATTGTCCACCAAATCCAAAAGCACCAGCAAATCCAGCATTTACCCATTGTAAATCAGTCATACGTTGAAAAATAGGTAAAATATCTTTAGTGAAAGAGGGCCTTGTAGGACGCACTAACATTTTAGATTTTACAGCTACATCACGCATTAAATCCCACATGGTACGAACTGATTTTTGCATAGGAGCATAATCTGGTGGGGCACAAATAACCCAAGCAGGATCAACTGTTAGCTTGTTTCCATTATATTCAACTTCAGCAGTAACTGGCCCGTCAGAAATATCATCATACCAACCTTCATTATTAGCAAAAGTAATAGCAATATCTCCATTTATATTTTCTGATTTCCCATGCCCACCTAGCATAACTAAACGACCTTTTTCATCGGTATGCATTTCTCCCAAATACACTTTTTTAGATAAAAACTCTCCTTCAAAAAAAGGACCATCCTTAATATTTATTCCAGAAATAGATTTAGCACCACCATCTATTAATAAAGAGTTTCTGTCTTTTACATCTATGTTACGTAATAAAGAAGGAGGGCTATCTGCAGCTTCAGGAATATCTAAAGCAATGTTGAATTGATACCATGAAGATTTTTGATTTGATAAATGGCTATGCCATGTAATGTTAGAATTTTCGGCAGTTAATTCTTTTACAGCTTTACCAGCTGCATTAAATCCGTAAATTCTAAATTGAGCAGCTTGTCTTTTTAAAGCGCCAGTTTTATCTCTATAGGCATACGGATCGGTTTGTGGCTCAGGATTGTCAACTAAAGGTCCAAGGAAGTATTCATCTTTGCTATTTCCAACTCTCATAACTCCAATAGGAGGATAGATACCTGCTTTTACAATGCAGTCACTGTTTTCATCAGTATTTCCTTCAAAATTTGGATTGATGCTTTTTGGTTCGTGTAATTGCTGTCCGTTCGCTTGGTGTCTTGCTTCAGCACTTGCAGCATATACTACTTTTCTTGCTTGTGCAATAGAACCTAATGGTTCATGTTGTGGTAGCGTTCTCCAAATATTAAACGCTAAATTACTTCCAAACTCAGCTTGACCAATACTTGAAACATCTTGCTGAGGTAAATGAAGTTTAGCAATACATATATATGGACTCTCTTCTGTACTCCAAACTACTTGTGCATCATCCAAAGGCATAGTAGCGTCATTGGTTCTTAGTTGTATTTCAAAACGAAAAGTAGCTTCTTTTTTTACTAAACGTTGTTGCAGGTCTAAGCCTAAATAGTTAGTATCATTAAAAGGACTCCCTTTATAAGTATCATCAGGAACCAAACGATATTTTACAATTTGAGAGTCACCTAATTTAAAAGGGAGAATTGCCCAATAACTTGCGCTTAATACACTAGCTTCTTCTTTAGTCATGGCTTGTAAAATACTAGCAAGTTCAGGATGTTTCCCAATATAAGAGCTATAGTCACGATCAATAACACCAGCAGTAGTAAAACTGCACATTTGACTAGCGTCACGAGCAAAAAAGCGATCAATATTTTGAAAAATGAAATCAGCATTGGTTCCATCACCTAGTAATTTTGGTCCATCAACTCCAAATAATTTTAAACCAACCCCTAGGGTAGAATGTAAATCTGGAGATGTTGGCCCTGTGTCACTTGAAAAGCGAACGGCACATTCGTAAGTGTCTCCTGCAAATATTCCAACTTTAAACTTCTCGTCTATGTTTTTATTTATTTCAAAACGACCATAGGCTATACCATGTTGCTTTCTGAAAACAGCTCTTTCAGCAGGTTTTTGCCCGTTTTCAATTCTAGTTTTTTGCCCCATTTCTACAAACATCTCTTTAAGACGTTGTGTAACTAAGGTAATATCTCCATCGCAGTTCCAGCAAGAAGATGACTTTTCATTTTGAGGTTTTGTCATTGTTAGTTAGTTTATTACTTAATGAAATTGTTAAATACCTTTAAAAATAGGAAATAAATAGCGTAGTTAATTTTAAAAAATCATGAACGTTTTAATTTTGGGTATAGAAGAAAATGTAGTAAAATTATGTTTATTAAGAAATTTGTTAGATTTGTGAAATAAGAAAAGACTTAGTAAAAAATACACATGATTTTTATAAATGAAAAACTCCACAACAAAATGTTGTGGAGTTTTTAGATAAAGAATTATTTAATATTCTGTTTTATCTTGCTTTTCAGTCCATTTTTCAAAAGGCTCTAGTGCTATTTCACGGCCTACTTGTTCAAACGGAATGCTACGTTTTTCATAAGGTAAAGGAATTTCTTTGTAAATAAACTCATCATCAAAACCAATGTTTGCAGCATCTACTTGATTACTTCCATAAAAAACTTTTTCAGGTCTAGCCCAATAAATAGCACCTAAACACATAGGGCATGGTTCACAAGATGTGTAAATAATACAGCCTTCTAGTTGAAAAGAGCTTAAGTTTTTACATGCATTTCTAATAGCTGTAACCTCTGCATGAGCAGTAGGGTCATTCGTTGAGGTAACTTTATTATTACCACGACCTATAATTTCTCCGTCCTTTACAATAATACACCCAAATGGTCCTCCTTCGTTGTTTTGCATTCCTCTTAAAGCTGCTTTTACAGCTTCGCTCATAAATTCTTCGTGTTTATTCATTTTTTGAAATTATTTAAATAATAGAGATGAAAAAAGGTTGTAATTTATTTACAACCTTTTTAAACTTATATGTTTATTAAAAAGTTTATTTTAAACTTCCAGTCATGTCTTCAGGTTTTACCCATTCGTCATATTGTTCAGGAGTAACATACCCTAAACGAACAGCTTCTTCTTTTAAAGTAGTACCATTTTGATGTGCTGTATTAGCAATTTCAGCAGCTTTATAATACCCAATTTTTGTGTTTAAAGCAGTAACTAACATTAATGAATTATTCACTAATTCAGTAATTCTAGAATGATTTGGTTCAATACCAGCAGCACAATTAACATCAAAAGATACACAAGCATCTCCAATTAATTGAGCAGATTGTAATACGTTAGCAGCCATCATTGGTTTAAAAACATTTAATTCGTAATGTCCTTGAGTTCCACCAACAGTAACGGCAACATCATTCCCCATAACTTGCGCACAAACCATTGTTATAGCTTCAGCTTGGGTTGGATTTACTTTTCCAGGCATAATAGAAGAACCAGGTTCATTAGCAGGAATAATTAATTCTCCAATACCTGAACGAGGTCCAGATGCCATTAAGCGAATATCATTTGCTATTTTGTTTAAAGAAACAGCTAATTGTTTTAAAGATCCGTGAGTTTCAACTAAAGCATCATGTGCAGCCAAAGCCTCAAACTTATTTTCAGCAGTAATAAAAGGAAGTTTGGTAAACTCAGCAATATATTTAGCTACTAATACATCGTATCCAGCAGGAGTATTTAAACCTGTACCTACAGCAGTACCACCTAAAGCTAACTGAGCTAAATGTACTAATGAGTTTTTTAATGCTTTTAAACCAAAGTTTAATTGAGCAACATACCCTGAAAACTCTTGCCCTAAAGTTAGGGGAGTAGCATCCATTAAGTGAGTACGACCAATTTTTACCACATCTTTAAAAGCTTCTGATTTTGCTTGTAAAGTATCACGTAATTGCTCTACTCCAGGAATGGTAACTTCTACAATCTTTTTGTAAGCTGCGATATGCATTCCTGTAGGGAAAGTATCGTTAGATGATTGTGATTTATTTACATCGTCATTAGGTTGAATTGTTTTTTCTCCTTCACCAATTACTTTTCCTGCAATTTCATGCGCTCTATTAGCAACAACTTCATTCACATTCATGTTAGATTGTGTACCTGAACCTGTTTGCCAAATTACTAAAGGAAATTGGTCGTCGTGCTTACCTTCTAAAATTTCATCACATACTTGTGCTATTAAATCTCTTTTTTCTTGAGCCAATACACCTAATTCACAGTTTGTAAAAGCTGCGGCTTTTTTTAAGTAAGCAAATCCGTATACCACTTCTAAAGGCATAGATGCAGCAGGACCGATTTTAAAATTATTACGAGAACGCTCGGTTTGAGCTCCCCAATATTTATCAGCAGGTACTTCTACCTGTCCCATAGTATCTTTTTCGATTCTGTATTTCATTTGTAAATGATTTTTAAAATGCTAAAAATTAATGATGACCAAAATTACAAATTCTAATAGATTTAGTAGTTGATTTTTATCAGATTTTATTGCTAGTAACGAAAAATAGTTATAATTTTGTAGCTCGTAACAATTTTAATAAAAAACAAATGTTAGATTTTTCAGAATTCTCAGGTTTAGTTTTATTTATGTTTATTTTTACAGCTGGATTTTGGTTGTTAATTTTCTTATTAACATTTGTAGTTCCTTATTGGATTGGTGGAACTATCTGGGAAAACATAAAATTAAAAAGAGAAGCTAAAAAAGCTGCTGAAGGTAAGTAGGTAGTTTTTACAAAATATAAAAAAAGCTCGTTCATCATGAACGAGCTTTTTTAATTGGTATAGATGGAATATTAGTATATAATTGAATTAAGATTTTATTGATTCTTTTTAAACTTCTTACTAATTATTTTCTTTTTCCATTCTTCTCCAAAAAAATCAAAAGAATTAATTGAGTATATTCCTAAAACAATTAACCAAGAAGCAAGTATCCATAAAAATAGAGACCAATTACTTGAATCATTAATTGCAATAATAAAAGGCACAACTAAACTTAAAAGTGAAATAAAAAAAAGTTTATAAAAACCTTTTACTTTTTGAATGTATTCTTCCTCTAGTTTAATTTGTTCAATTTTTTTATTAGAATTAGTAATGTTAATTTCAAAAACAGCAGCTAATGACTTTATTGATTCTAACCCTGCATTTTCTCCGCTTTCAATTCGTTGAATTGTTCGTTTACTTAAGCCACTCATTTCTGCTAGTTGATCTTGCGACCAATGGCGTTCTAACCGCATTTTTTTGATGTCTTTTAAATTGATAGCTTCGTATTCCATTATTGTTTTGATTCTAAGATTAATTGTACTGCAAAGATAACGAATGAGTATTTTTTTTAATGAAATACAGTAGACATGAGGGTGACTGTCTAGTGCCAGATGTATGACGTCTATTTCTTTAGTGGCTAAATGTTTTCATTTATTAAAAAAAGAAACACGGTGAAAATTAATTTTCCCGTGTTTCTTTTTAGTGCTACGTTTTAAAAGAAATTATCCTCCAAACTCACCTCCACCATTATCGTTACCTCTTTCAGGGCGTTCTCGTTTTTTCTTTTGATTAAAACGATACGTAAAACTTAAAGATATTTGACGTTCTCTCCATTGAAAGCTACCATCAATTATATTACTAGGATTGGCTCTGTCTCCATTATAGGTAGTTGTTTCTCTTTTACGAGTATTAAATAGATCACTCGCATTTAAAACTAAAGAAGCTTTTTCTTTAAAAATATCTTTACTAAATGATAGGTTGGCTACAAACATACCTTTTCTTTCACTTTGAGCAGTTTCTTGTGGACCACGGAACATGATACGCGTTTGCCATTGAATTTTTGCAGGTAATGTAATTCGAGCATTAAAACGTGTAAACCAACTGCTGTTATTAACTTCTTCTAAATTGGTTGTGATTTTACTTCCGTTTGGAGCTGTATATACATAAGAAAAGGCATCAGTTTTAAATTTAAAATAGTTAAAAGTAGCTGATAATTTTGCCCATTTAGCAGGAGAATAGTTGGTTGTTAGTTCAAAACCGTAGCGACTTTGGTCACTAAGATTTACAGGTTGACGAACAAAAACATTTGTAGGTGTACCATTAATAATTCGTTCCTCAATAATTGATACACCTTGCATTATATCTGTTGAGTATTGGTAATAAATAGAAGAGTTTAAAGTTAACTTTCTAATTTTTGTTGTGTATCCTAAATCGAAAGAGCTAGTAAAAGTAGGATTGATATCAGGGTTCCCTCTAAATACATTTGTAGCAGAACTACGAGATTCAAAAGGATTTAAAAACCAATGACGAGGTCTTCTTAACCTTCTACTATATCCTAAGGTAAGGTTGTCAGAGTCATTTAATTCATAACCAAGGTTAACAGTAGGAAACCATTCTGTATAGTTTTTATCAGAAAACTGATTTGTTGTTAATACTCTTAAATCAATGTCTGTAATTTCTGAACGTAAACCTAATAGATAAGAGAATTTGTTAATTTTATTTCCGTACTGTGCGTAAAAGGCATATATATTCTGTTTAAAATCTATTGCATTTGAAGAGCTACTCTCAGCAAAAGAACCATCAGGTTGTCTTAGTCTAACTTTGAAATCTGAGTATAAATCTTGTAAAGTGGTTTTATGACCAAGTTCAACTTGGCTATTTTCACCGATAGGCAATATATAGTCTATTTGAAAAAGTTTGTCTTTTGATTCTGTAATTTGTGAATTTTGTTCAGACAAAACATCGTTGATTGTCACAGGAGAATCCTCTATTTCTTTGCTATCTCCATACTGAAAATCCATAATTAGTTTTTTACCATTACCATCAAAATTATTCGTGTAATTTATAGAAAATTGATTGTCTTTACCATCCTCATTTTCATTTTCAATTCTATTTTCTGTAGAAATCAAATTTCTATTAACATCAAAGTTTTTTGTGATATTAGTAGCTATATCTTCTCCTTTTGATTTTCTATAGAAATAAGTACCGGTTATGGAGCTATTTTGAGATATGTAGTATTCAAGACCTAATGAACCATTATAGTTGTTGTTTTTTCGGTCAAAAACCCTGTCTTCATTCCTATAGTCTTTAACAGTTCCGTCACTTTCAAAATTTGTGAAAAAACTTTGAGAATTTCCAGGGCCTTTTCTGTATGAGTAACCTAAGTTTGAAAAGATGTTTAATTTTTTTGTTCTGAAATTTAAGTTAGGAGATATTCTAAGCATGTCAGGATTTCCTACTGTTAAGTTCACAGAACCATTAAAACCAGTTATTTTTCCTTTGCGTAAAATAATATTTAAAATACCAGCGGTTCCTTCAGCATCATATCTAGCGGAAGGAGATGTAATAACTTCTACTTTTTCAATAGCATCTGCAGGAAGATTACGTAAAGCATCTGTTCCATTTAAGCCTACTAAAGCAGAAGGTTTTCCATCTATTAAAATACGAACATTTTCATTTCCACGAAGGCTAACTGCTCCAGCTACATCAACATTTACAGAAGGTACATTATCTAAAACATCACTAGCATTACCACCTTTCACAGTCATGTCTTTTCCAACATTGTATATTTTTTTGTCTAAGCGTATTTCTACAGTAGACTTCTCAGCGATAATTTCAACTTCTTCTAAAGTTTCAGCATCTTCATTAAGTGTAATAGTACCCAAATTTACATTTTGAGTTAATTCTTTATTAGGAAGAGATTTAGTTTTAAAGCCTATAAATTCAATTTTTATAGCATACATTCCTTTAGGGATTTGAACATCAAAATTCCCTTTAACATCAGTTACACCACCGGTAACTCTTTTGTTTTTTAAGTGTGTTAAAACAACTGTGGCATATTCTAATGGTTGCTTAGATTTTGTTTCTATAATTTTTCCTGTTAATCTTACTTTAGGAATATTTCGTTTTGTTTTAGGTTTCTGAGCATAAAGGGAGATGCTTAAAAAAACTAAGAGTATTGTAATTTTTTTCATTGAATTAGTTTATAAAAACTTTAGACAACGAAGGTCTATAATGGTTTAATACCCTTTAGTTAAAGCTTTGTTAAATAAGAAAAGATGTTAAACTATTCAATGAAGAGGTTTTTTTTATTTTGAGTGTTGTTTTAATGAAAAAGAATATTAGTAAAAACCCACCTTTGCTCTTATACAAAGGTGGGATATAATTCAAAATAAACTTAGAAACAAATTATCTTACTGCAATAGGATAGTTTTCACCTCTATGTCTTACAGAACCTGAAAATCTTGGTCCTCTTCCTCTAGCATGCATAATACCAGCAACATGAGGAGAAGCCATTGAAGTACCACTTAAGGTAGCGTAACCACCATTTAAATAAGTGCTTCGTACACTACTTCCAGTTGCGATTGCATCAATAGGATTCATGTTGTAATTAGAGAATGATGAAAAGCCACGATTACAAGTCATAGAAGCAACTGTGTAAATATTACTTCCGCTTATACAAGCTGGATTGTAATAAGCAGCATTATCACTATCATTTCCTGCTGCAATAGCTATATAACTTCCAGAGTTTGAAAGTGATAATAAAGCGCTTTTGTAAGCAGAACTATTAGAACAGCCACTACCATAATAACCACCTAAACTTAGGTTTACAACATCTCCAGGAATGTCATATTGTCCAACATGGTTAATACCTGCAAGTATGGTAGATGTACTACTACCACCGCTACAACCAAATACACGTACTGGTACTACCGCAGCACCTGCAGAAACTCCAACAACACCAAATCCATTGTTTTTAGCAGCTGCAGTTCCAGCTACGTGTGTACCATGTCCATTACAGTCATTTGCAGATCCACCTACAAAAGATTTTGCATAAGTTGTGTTGGTAACAACATTTAAATCTGGGTGATCTAAGTCAATACCACTATCAATTACCCAAATCCATTGGTTTTTTCCAGAACCATCTGCAAAACCACCAGCTCTACTTACACCACAAGGGGTTTGTTGAGCCATTCTTTGTGAACCATTTGAAGAAGTAGTTTCTTCAATTTCGAATTTTGGTATTTCAACAATACGATCAAACTCGATTGAAGCAACGTTTTCATCTTTCGAGAAAGCAAGAGCTTCTTCTTTGTTTAATTTCACTGCAATACCAGAAATCTTGGTAGTGTAATAATTCAAAACTCTTGATTGATCAACCTTATGATCTGTAAGTATACGGTTGATTTCTGAAATCGAGCTTTCTGAAATTTTTCTAACCGAATTAGCTTTCGCTTTTCTACCGACAATAGGCGATTTTGACAATACCCTTGAGGCTGGATTAATGGTTGAGTTTTTAAATACAACAATGTATTGACCTGGAATGATTTTTCCCTCACTCGCTATAGGTTCTACATTTTGTGTGCTTTGGTCAGAAACATTTTCGTTCTGACAAGAAGTAATTAAGAATGCAATTGAAAGTGCACTCACAAAAAAATTGTTTAATTTTTTCATAATGAAGGGTTTTAATTTGAATCAAAAGTATAAATTCTTCTAAAATATTAAATGTTAAAAAGTTTTATAAGTATTTGTTTTTTAGATTTTTATATTGTATAAAATAAGTGCTTTCGTTTTTTAAAGCAACTATGTTGCTATTGTAAACATTGAGAAAAATAGAGTTTTAGAAGTAAAAAAAAGATTACTATTTTAAATGCAAATTAAGAGTGTTTATATTGTTAAATTAACAATTAATTAACATTAGGGTAGTTTTTTTGTAGTTAAAATTTTAATTTTTTTATTTTTTGAACTATGCTAAAATGATAATTTTTAGGTTTTTATAAAAAAAATAGACAGCGATTTAATTTTTAAAGCTTTTTTTAGATTATTTAAACTTTATTATAAAAAATAGTACTTGTTTTATTAGGAATAAAAAAAGTTACACAAGATGAGTTTTTGATAGGATAGCTACATCGAAAAACTTAGTTTATTGATTAAAACATTAAAAGAGAGAATATCTAAAAAATTAGTAATTGAATAGATATTTTATTTAAAAATAGTAAGCCGATTAGTACATAAATTCTAATCGGCTTTTTTAGGTTTATAATTTCACCCATCTGTTGTTGATACAAAGATAGGGGTCAGCAGTGATACAATGAATTGGCATTCCTGGAGTACAATATTGTCCTTGTTGAGGGCAAACTCCACCATTAATACTCTTTTGTTGTTTTCTTTCTAATTGTTGAACTCCGTTAAGTTTTAAGATTTCTAGCATGGTATTTTATTTTTAAAAGATTATTATTTATAAAACTACATTTTTTTTGTTCAGATTACTCACCCTTTATGGGTGATTTTTATATTATAATCATAAAAAAAACCAGAAGAATTAAATATCTTCTGGTTTGTAATAAAATTATAGTGTAGTTATAAACTACTATTATTTTTTGTTTTTACCTCTTTGTTGAGCAGCTTGTTGTTCTTGAGCTTGCTTCATCGCTGTATCTAAACGTTCACGGAATTTACTTTTTTTCTTTTCAGGACGTTTTTTGTTTTCTTCAATTTTTGCATGAATCTTAGCTTCATCTATTACAAAGTTTTTAATTACAAACATAATTGCAATAGTTAATAAGTTAGAAATGAAGTAATATAAACTTAATCCACTAGCATAGTTATTAAAGAAAAACAACATCATAATAGGAGAGAAGTAAATCATATACTTCATCATTTTACTCATATCAGGCATTCCTTCTTGCGGAGGAGCTTGCATGTTTGCTTGTTGACTTTGGTTCATTCTCATATAAAAGAAAATAGCTATTGAGGCTAGTATAGGGAATAAACTAACATGATTACCATACCAAGGAATGTCAAAAGGTAACTTATAAATAGTATCATAAGATGATAAATCGTTTGCCCATAAGAAACTTTTTTGTCTAAAGTCAATGTTAGTTGGGAAAAACTTAAATAAAGCAAAGAAAACAGGCATTTGCATTAAAGCAGGAATACAACCAGACATCATACTTACTCCAGCTTTCCGCTGAATGGCCATAATTTCTTGTTGACGCTTCATTGCATTTTCTTTACCTGGGTATTTTTTGTTGATTTCTTCCATTTCTGGACGAATAACTTTCATCTTAGCGCTAGATAAATATGACTTATATAAAACAGGAGACATTATAATTCTAACTACTATTGTCATTAAAATAATGATTAAACCATAGTTACCAATGAAACCTTTAAGCATATTAAATACTGGATAAAATACATAACGGTTTAATGTACCGAATATACCCCAACCTAAATCTGCTGTTTGATCTAAATCCGTTCCTTTATAGGTTTTAAGTAAATTATAGTCTGTAGGTCCATAAAACCATTGCATGTTATAATTTAATTCTCCGTTTTTTAAAGCTAAAGGAGCTTTTAATTCATAAGCTTTAGTGAAAATGGTATCTTTCTTTTGGTCTTTAACCAAATCAGTAGAAGTAAGTGTAGCGTTATTAAAAGCTGTTTCACTTAGTAAAGCTGAAGAGAAAAAGTGTTGTTTATAAGAAACCCAATTTACATCATTTACAACTTCAGAATTTCCTGGACTTAAATAATCAACTTCACTATCGGCTTTATAATAAAACCAAGAATACATCGTGTTCTCTGTTTTTAAACTTTTTTCTTGACTAAAAGCTTTTAAGTTCCAATCTAAATTAATTTGTTGAGAAGCATTGATTACATTACTTAAACCTTGCGAACGAATAGCAAAGTTAATTCTGTAATCGTCTTTCTTTATTTCATAACGGTACTCTAAAAATTTATCTTCCGCTACTTTTAATTTCATAGAAAGCACTTGTGTGTCTCCATTTTTGGTAAGAACAGGAGTAAATAATAAATCTTTAGTATTTAAAATACGATTATCATTAGTTCCGAAATTAACATTAAAAGAAGCATTCTTATTTTTAATTAAATATAACGGTAGAGAATCGTGAGTTTTAAAGTTTTTAATTAGAGCTTCAGTAATTTGACCTCCTTTATTATCAATAGTAAGTTTTAATAAACTATTTTCTATGATAGAGGTCCCTTCTTTGCTAGTTAAAGCACCGTAAGAAAAGGCACCTAATTTATTTTGTAAAGCAATTTGTTTTAAAGAGTCGTTTAAAACAATAGTACTTGTGTTATCTTGTGATGGAGTAGTAGTTTCAGAAACTTGTTCTGTTTGAGTACCAGTGTTAGTTTCTGGAGTTTCTTCTGGTTTTTGAGTGTTCATCCACCAAAGTAAAATACCTCCTAATAAAAGCATCCCTATAAAGGAATTAAAATCGAATTTCTTTTGTTCCATTGATATATTTTATAAATGTCAACCTGTCAGTTAATGTTTTTCTTGTATAAAGAAAAACCCGACAAATGTAGTAAAACCCTATCTATTTTAAAGAGTTTTACGTTGATTAATTTTGATATACAGTATAGCACAAATGCTATTCCGTTTTTAAATAAAAAATCCTGCAAGTCAATTTTGCAGGATTTAAAAGTTATTTTTTTGATTGCTTAAGTGCAGCTTTAATAAAATCGACAAATAAAGGATGAGGATTTAACACTGTACTTTTATATTCTGGATGGTATTGAACACCAACAAACCAAGGGTGTGAAGGTATTTCAACTATTTCAACTAATCCTGTTTTAGGATTAATACCTGTAGTTTGCATACCAGCATTTTCAATTTGCTCTTTATATTTATTATTGAACTCAAAGCGGTGACGATGACGTTCGCTAATTATTTCTTCTTTATATGCATTAAAAACTTTCGAATCTTGATTTAATTGACAATCCCAAGCTCCTAAACGCATAGTTCCACCTTTTTCAGTAACCTCTTTTTGGTCTTCCATTAAATTAATAACAGGATGCTTGGTTGAAGGATTCATTTCAGTAGAATTTGCTTCTTTTAAATTTAAAATGTTTCTTGCAAATTCAATAACAGCCATTTGCATACCTAAGCATATACCTAAAAAAGGAATGTTGTTTTCACGAACGTATTGAACAGCAGAAATTTTACCTTCAATACCTCTATCACCAAAACCTGGAGCTACTAAAACACCATTTAATCCTTCTAGTTGAGAAGCTGCATTTTCAGGAGTTAATTCTTCTGAGTGTATCCAACGAACATTTACTTTTGCTTTATTAGCTGCACCAGCATGAATAAAACCTTCAGTTATTGATTTATATGAATCATGAAGTTCAACATATTTACCAACTAAACCTATTTCTATTGTAGAGGTTGGATTTTTATGTTTTTCTAAAAATTTATTCCAAGCTTTTAATTTAGGTTGTTTTCTTGTTGATAAACGTAGTTTTTCTAAAACAACATAATCTAAACCTTCAGCAAACATTAAATTTGGAACATCGTAAATAGTTTCAGCATCTAAAGATTGAATAACATCTTGTTGCTTTACATTACAAAATAATGCTAATTTACGTTTTATAGTATCATTAATTTCGTGTTCTGAACGACACACTAAAATATCAGGACTTACACCACTTTGCATTAACATTTTTACAGAGTGTTGTGTAGGTTTTGTTTTTAGTTCACCAGCAGCAGCTAAATAAGGAACCAATGTTAAGTGAACAACAATTACGTTTTCTTCACCTAATTCCCATTGTAATTGACGAACAGCTTCTATGTATGGTAAAGATTCTATATCTCCAATTGTTCCACCTATTTCAGTGATAACGATATCATAATCACCTGTATTCCCTAAAATTTGGATACGATGTTTAATTTCATCAGTAATATGAGGTATCACTTGAACAGTTTTACCTAAAAACTCTCCTTTTCTTTCTTTGTTAATTACAGATTGGTATATTCTACCTGTAGTAACATTGTTTGCTTGAGAAGTAGGAATATTTAAAAAACGTTCATAGTGTCCTAAATCTAAGTCAGTTTCAGCTCCATCGTCAGTAACATAACATTCCCCGTGTTCATACGGATTTAATGTTCCTGGGTCAATATTGATATATGGATCAAGTTTTTGTATGGTTACAGAAAAACCTCTTTCTTGTACTAATTTAGCCAAAGAAGCAGCTATAATTCCTTTTCCAAGTGATGAAGTTACGCCTCCTGTTACAAAAACGTATTTAGTGTTATTCATGGTATTGTTAGGTTTGGGCAAAAGTAAGAAGTCTAATAATTTTAGCAAACAAAAAAGTGTAAAAAGATATACTTTCCATAAAGTGATAAATATTTTTAAAAAAACAAAAAATGGATTTGTCAGACAAAAAAACTATTGTATATTTGCCCACGCTTTTAGCAGACGGAATTTCACAAAAGCAAGACATAATTTAAAGAAGATATTTTAAAAATATAAGTAATGCCAAAAAGAACGTACCAACCATCGAAGAGAAAGAGAAGAAACAAACACGGTTTCAGAGAAAGAATGGCTTCTGCTAATGGTAGAAAAGTATTAGCAAGAAGAAGAGCTAAAGGAAGAAAAAGTTTAACTGTTTCTTCAGCTCCAAGACCAAAGAAATAATGATATAATGTCATTCATATAGAGGTGTTACTTTTTATTAGTAACGCCTTTTTTTGTACCCAAGTAATTTATTATTTTTACACACAACTATACAACAAAATAAGTAATGCCTAAAAGACAAGACCTTAAGTCAATTTTAATTATCGGATCTGGGCCTATCGTTATTGGTCAAGCATGTGAGTTTGATTATTCAGGAACACAAGCATTGAGATCACTTAGAGAAGATGGAATTGAAACTATTTTAATCAATTCTAATCCAGCAACAATTATGACAGACCCGTCAATGGCGGATCATGTGTATTTATTACCATTAAATACAAAGTCTATTGTCCAAATATTAAAAGAACACCCTCATATTGATGCAGTTTTACCTACAATGGGTGGACAAACAGCATTAAATTTATGTATTGAAGCTGATGAGAAAGGTATTTGGGATGATTTTAATGTAGATATTATTGGGGTTAATATTGATGCCATTAATATTACTGAAGATCGTGATAAGTTTAGACTTTTAATGGATGACATAGGTATTCCTATGGCGCCTCAAGCTGCAGCAACTTCTTTCTTAAAAGGTAAAGAAATTGCTCAAGAATTTGGATTTCCTTTAATTATTAGAGCTTCTTTTACTTTAGGAGGTGAAGGAGCATCTTTTGTTTATAAAGAAGAAGATTTTGACGAATTATTAAGACGTGGTTTAGAGGTTTCTCCAGTTCACGAAGTAATGATTGATAAAGCGTTAATTGGTTGGAAAGAGTATGAGTTAGAGTTGTTGAGAGATTCAAATGATAATGTAGTTATTATTTGTTCTATTGAAAATATGGATCCAATTGGAATTCATACGGGTGATTCTATTACAGTTGCACCAGCAATGACCTTAAGTGATAAGACATATCAAAAAATGCGTGATATGGCTATACATATGATGCGTTCTATAGGTGATTTTGCAGGAGGTTGTAATGTACAGTTTGCTGTGAGTCCAGATGAAAAAGAAGAGATTATAGCAATTGAAATTAATCCTCGTGTATCTCGTTCTTCAGCATTAGCAAGTAAAGCAACAGGGTATCCTATTGCAAAAGTTGCTGCTAAGTTAGCTATGGGGTATCATTTAGATGAGTTACAAAACCAAATTACAAAATCTACTTCAGCTTTATTTGAGCCTACATTAGATTATGTGATTGTGAAGATACCGCGTTGGAATTTTGATAAATTTGAAGGATCTGATCGTACTTTAGGTTTACAAATGAAGTCAGTAGGTGAGGTAATGGGAATTGGACGTTCGTTCCAAGAAGCTTTACACAAAGCTGCTCAATCATTAGAAATTAAACGTAATGGATTGGGGGCTGATGCAAAAGAGAATAAAAATTACGATGAAATTATAGAGAAGTTAACCAATGCTTCTTGGGATCGTGTATTTATTATTTACGATGCAATTGCAATGGGAATTCCATTAAGTAGAATTCATGAAATCACAAAAATAGATATGTGGTTCTTAAAGCAATATGAAGAATTACACTTGCTTAAAAATGAGATTTCTACTTATACTATAGAAAATTTAGATAGAGAATTATTATTAGAAGCTAAACAAAAAGGATATGGAGATCGTCAGATTGCTCATATGTTAGGTTGTTTAGAGAGTCAAGTATATAATAAACGTGAAGAATTAGGTATCAATCGTGTTTACAAGTTAGTAGATACTTGTGCTGCTGAATTCGAAGCAAAAACACCATATTACTATTCAACATTTGAGAGTGACATGGAGGTTAATGGTGAGCGTTTTACAGGAAATGAAAGCGTAGTATCAGATAAGAAAAAAGTTATAGTTTTAGGTTCAGGACCAAATAGAATTGGACAAGGAATTGAGTTTGATTACTGTTGTGTTCATGGTGTTTTAGCAGCAGCTGAATGCGATTATGAAACTATTATGATTAACTGTAACCCGGAAACAGTTTCTACTGATTTTGATACAGCTGATAAGTTATATTTTGAACCAGTTTTTTGGGAGCATATTTACGATATTATTAAGCACGAGAAACCTGAAGGTGTTATTGTTCAATTAGGTGGACAAACTGCATTAAAGTTAGCTGAAAAATTATCTAGATATGGAATTAAAATTTTAGGGACTAGCTATGAAGCTTTAGATTTAGCTGAAGATAGAGGATTGTTTTCAAATTTATTAAAAGAAAATGATATTCCTTATCCACAATTTGATATTGCAACTACTGCTGATGAAGCAGCTGCAATAGCAGAAGTATTAGATTTTCCAATTTTAGTAAGACCTTCATATGTACTTGGAGGACAGGGAATGAAAATTGTAATTAATAAAGAAGAATTAGAAAAGCATGTAGTTTCTTTATTAAGTCAAATGCCAGGTAACCAATTATTGTTAGATCATTATTTAGAAGGAGCAATAGAGGCTGAAGCTGATGCTATATGTGATGGTGAAAATGTTTATATCATAGGTATTATGGAACATATTGAACCATGTGGAATTCATTCAGGTGATTCAAACTCTACATTGCCACCTTTTAATTTAGGAGAGTTAATTCTTGAACAAATTAGAGAGTATACTAAAAAAATAGCATTGGCATTAAATACAGTTGGATTAATAAATATTCAATTTGCTATTAAAGATGATAAAGTTTACATAATAGAAGCAAATCCACGTGCATCACGTACTGTACCATTTATAGCTAAAGCTTATAAAGAGCCGTATGTAAATTATGCGACTAAAATAATGTTAGGTAAAAATAAAGTGACAGACTTTAATTTTAACCCACAATTAGAAGGTTTTGCAATAAAACAACCAGTGTTTTCTTTTAACAAGTTCCCTAATGTGAATAAAAAGTTAGGACCAGAAATGAAGAGTACTGGAGAAAGTATATTG
>JBELFC010000044.1:0-21930 GCA_042093175.1 Tenacibaculum sp.
CGTATGCGTCCATCCATGTATATTGGAGATGTAGGTGTTAGAGGTTTACATCATTTAGTTTATGAAGTAGTAGATAACTCTATCGATGAAGCAATGGGAGGTCATTGTGATTCTATTGAGGTTACTATTAATGAAGACAATTCAATTACAACCAAAGATAATGGTCGTGGAATTCCAGTTGGGATCCATAAAAAAGAAGGTGTTTCTGCATTACAAGTTGTAATGACTAAAATTGGAGCTGGAGGAAAATTTGACAAAGATTCTTATAAAGTTTCTGGTGGTTTGCATGGTGTTGGTGTAAGTTGTGTAAATGCATTGTCTGATCATTTAACCGCAACAGTTCATAAAGAAGGTAAAATTTGGCAGCAAGAATATGCAAAAGGTAAAACATTGTACCCTGTTAAAACAATTGGAGAAACAGATTTTACTGGAACAATTGTTACTTTTTTACCAGACAAATCAATCTTTGCGCAAACTACAGAATATAATTATGATACATTATCAGCTCGTTTACGTGAACTAGCTTACCTGAACAAAGGTATTACGATCACTTTAACTGATAAGCGTAATACAGATGATGAAGGTAATTTTATTTGTGAAACATTTCATTCTACCGAAGGGCTTCCTGAATTCATTAAATACCTAGATAGTACACGTGAGCAATTAACAGCGAATGTTATTTCTATGGAAGGTGAAAAGAATGGAATCCCTGTAGAAGTTGCAATGGTATACAACACTTCATATGCTGAAAACCTACATTCATATGTAAACAACATTAATACACATGAAGGAGGAACTCATTTATCTGGTTTTCGTCGTGGGCTTACTCACACATTAAAGAAATACGCAGATGAATCTGGCTTACTTAAAAATGTAAAGTTCGAAATTTCTGGTGATGACTTTCGTGAAGGATTAACCGCCATAGTTTCTGTAAAAGTTGCAGAGCCTCAGTTTGAAGGGCAAACTAAAACAAAACTAGGTAATAGAGAAGTTACTTCTGCAGTATCACAAGCGGTTTCTGAAATGTTAACGGATTATTTAGAAGAAAATCCGAATGACGCTAAAACAATTGTACAAAAAGTAATTTTAGCAGCTCAAGCACGTCATGCAGCGAGAAAAGCTCGTGAAATGGTGCAACGTAAAACGGTTATGAGTATTGGCGGTTTACCTGGTAAATTATCAGATTGCTCTGAAACTGATCCGGCAGCTTGTGAAATATTCTTAGTTGAGGGAGACTCGGCAGGGGGTACTGCAAAACAAGGTCGCGACCGTAACTTTCAAGCAATTTTACCGCTTCGTGGAAAAATTTTAAATGTTGAAAAAGCAATGCAACATAAAGTTTTTGAGAATGAAGAAATCAAAAACATGTTTACTGCTTTAGGTATATCTATTGGAACAGAAGAAGATCCACGTGCGTTAAATTTATCTAAACTACGTTACCACAAAGTAGTTATTATGTGTGATGCCGATGTAGATGGTTCGCATATTGCTACTTTAATATTAACTTTCTTCTTCCGTTACATGCGTGATATGGTTGAACAAGGCTACATTTATATTGCAACACCTCCTTTGTACTTAGTGAAAAAAGGACAAAAAAGAGAATATGCTTGGGATGACAATCAACGTGATTTAATTGTTCAAAAATTAGGTGGCGGTGCTTCTATACAAAGATATAAAGGTCTTGGAGAGATGAATGCTGAACAATTATGGGATACTACAATGAACCCAGAGTTTAGAACATTACGCCAAGTTGTTATAGACAGTGGAACTGAGGCTGACAGAGTTTTCTCTATGTTAATGGGAGATGAAGTTCCTCCTCGTAGAGAATTCATTGAAAAGAATGCAAAGTATGCAAATATTGATGCATAATTAATAACAAATTCATACAAAAAGCTCTCATACATAATGAGAGCTTTTTTTATATCAAAAAACTACCTAATACTAGGCATAATATAATTTAACATATTTTTGCTATATTTAAAAATCACGTATACTAATCAAAAACTGTAAAACAAATGAAGAAAAGTATTTTAATTTTTATAGCTGTTTTCACTATGATTACAAGTTCAAAAGCTCAAGACGGTTTTGAACAAGCTATTCTAGGTAGCACAAAAGATGCTGGTAACCTTATCCAAGCATATTTCAATCCTGGAATGGAAGGATTAATAAATAGTATGAATAGCGGATGGTACCATACAGCAAAAGTTCATAACAAATTCGGTTTTGATATTACAATAGGTGTAAATGCTAGTTTCATTCCTTCAGAAAAAGAAACTTTCAATATTCAAAACGCTTTAGGAGCAGGTTCATCTATAACTTCTACTTCAACCACAGCATCGACTTTTGCAGGTCCGGACACTCCTACTACATTTACCGTTACTAGAACAATAGATGTTGGAGGAGCAAATCAACAAGTAACCGCAAACTTCGAATTACCTGGAGGAATAATTGGCGACTTACCACTAAAAGCTGTTCCTGCACCTGCTGTACAAGTAGGACTAGGATTACCCTATAAATTTGAAGTTATGGCTCGTTTTTTTCCTGAAACAAAATTTGGTGATGACGGAGCAAAAGTTAGTATGTATGGTATTGGTTTAAAGAAAGAAATCACAAGTTGGTTTGGACCTTTAGACAAATTACCTTTACATGTTTCTTTATTAGCTGCCTATTCAAATTTAGATGTAAATTATGGTTTTGGAAGCGGAACTACTGGTTCTTTAGAAGTACAAAATGGAATTGGAGAATTCGGTTTATCTGCTTTTTCATTCCAAGCTATTGCTTCTTTAAATTTTCCAATCATAAACATTTTTGGTGGTTTAGGTTACAATACTGGTAATGCTAATTTAACTATGAACGGAACCTTCAGAGGGAATTTCAACTCTCCAGGAGGAACACAAACAGTAACATTAACACCTCCTAGTTTAAAATTTAATTCTAGTAGTTTCAATACTACAATTGGTGCAAGAGTAAGTCTAGGATTCTTTAAAATTTTTGGAAGTTATTCTTTACAAGAATACAATACAGTAAATGCTGGTATTGCTTTTAGTTTTAGATAAAATTATAAACTTAAATTATAAAATCAAACCTCATTGAAATTCAATGAGGTTTTCTATTTTAACAGTTTTTAACATTTATTAAGTACATTTGCCTTTCAAAAATTTATACTACATATGAAAACAAAAATTTTATTAGTACTTTTTTTTACTAGCTTATTTGGTTTTAGCCAAAAAAAAGAAGAAAAAACAATCAATGGAAAAGATCTATTCGACAAAATATACAATAGTTACTCTGGAAAAAAACTATCTATAGTAATTTTAAAAGATGGAACAAAAATAGAGGGTTATAAAAAAGATGTAGACAGAAAGAAAGGTCAGATTTACTACATTAAAATTAAAGAAGAAAAGTCTCGTAAAAAATTAAAGTTTTATTCTGAAAAGATTAAAGAAATGTACTTATACCCAGGAGGTTTAGAAAAACTTTCTAAATCTTTCAGACATGTTTATGACGTAAGACAATGGGAACGTTCTGACCTAGATAATGAAGTTATTAACCAAGGATATATTTATTTTAAAAATCAGAAAGTATCGCTTAAAAACAGGAAAAAGGAAAAAGAATATATGATGCAATTAGTAAACCCTACTTTTAGTAAATATATTGAAGTTTTCGGAGACCCTAAAGCTAAAGAAACAACTAAATTAGGTATGTTTGGTTTTAATGTTGCAGGAGGTCTTGCTAAATCATACTATATAAAAAAGGACGGAGTTATATTTTGGCTTCGTAAAAAAGAATTAAAAGTAAGATACGAAGGTTTATTTGGAGACTGTGAAGAATTCATGAAAAAGTATCCAGTAAAAGATATTAAATGGCGTTATTTTAGTGAATACATACTTGAATACACCAAAATGAGAGCTAAACAATAAAAAAGAAAACCCCATTGAAATATCAATGGGTTTTTCTTTTTTATACTTATACAAATAGCTATTTTTGTGCATCTTATTAATAATTTTCAATAAAAAATATATAAAATGAAAGTAACAGTTGTAGGAGCAGGTGCTGTAGGCGCAAGTTGTGCAGAGTACATTGCTATTAAAAATTTCGCTTCAGAAGTTGTTTTAGTAGATATTAAAGAAGGTTTTGCAGAAGGTAAAGCTATGGATTTAATGCAAACTGCTTCTTTAAATGGTTTTGATACAAAAATAGTTGGAACTACTGGAGATTATAGCAAAACCGCTGGTTCAGATATTTGCGTTATTACTTCTGGAATTGCTCGTAAGCCAGGAATGTCTCGTGATGAGTTGTTAGGAATTAATGCAGGTATTGTAAAAACTGTTGCCGCTAGCTTAGTTGAACAATCTCCTAATACTATTATTATTGTTGTATCTAATCCTATGGATACAATGACTTACTTAGTACACAAAGCAACTGGTTTACCTAAAAATAGAATTATTGGAATGGGTGGTGCTTTAGATTCTGCTCGTTTCAAATATCGTTTAGCTGAAGCTTTAGGAGCTCCTATATCTGATGTTGATGGAATGGTTATCGGAGGGCATTCTGATAAAGGTATGGTTCCTTTAACTCGTTTAGCTACAAGAAATTCTGTTCCAGTATCTGAATTTTTAACAGAAGAAAGACTAGAACAAGTTAAACAAGATACTAAAGTTGGAGGTGCAACTTTAACTGGTTTGTTAGGTACTTCTGCTTGGTATGCACCAGGAGCTGCAGTTTCTGGAATGGTTCAGGCTATTGCATGTGATACAAAAAAGATATTCCCTTGTTCTGCTTTATTAGATGGTGAATATGGTTTATCTGGTTTATGTATTGGTGTTCCTGTTGTTTTAGGTAAAGACGGTATTGAAAGTATCGTTGAAATCAAGTTAGACAGTGCTGAAAAAGAGCATTTAACTGTATCTGCTGAAGCTGTAAAGAAAAATAACGAAGCGTTATCTTTCTAATTAGCTTTTCAAAATAAATTTTAATTTGAAGCCTGAGTTTAAAAAAACTCAGGCTTTTTTTATAAAAAAACGTTAAAATCTTCTTCTCTTTGTAAGATTATTGATTATCAAACGTCTTAAAGATAAGAGAAACATAACTTATGTTTCTTTTTCATAGTTTTTCATAGCAATTTTCCCACTTCTTTTTTGGAGTGGGTTTTCTCTTTTTATCATTTAAATATAAGTTAAGGAAAACTATTTTTTTCGGTATTGATGCGGATTTTTTCTAATACCTTTTGTGAAAATTTTTCGTAAAAAAGATCTTAAATTACTATCAATCATCAAGAATACATTTTTAAACCTCTCTTCCGGCCTACCCCTAAATGTAGTAACATGAAATGTATCATTTTCTAAATATCGAGTATCAGAAAAATAATAATTAGAAACACAACACCTTATCGCATCAACATTAACCTTACTAACCGAGTGCCATGAGTTTTGATGAGTAGCCATAACAACTAACCTATTAAATCTACTTTCTATTACAACAGGTTTGTTCTTTAGCCCTTGATCCCACAACTCTAAATTACCTCCATTTTCTAATTTCCAATTAGGAGTAACGTAATATAATAGATTTAAAACACGCCATTTATCTCTATCTTTATCGTGTGAGTTATCTAAGTGCGGATTCAAATAATTACTCTTCTTCATTAATGATAATCCTCCTGCATATAAATTTTCATCAGCATACACTTTATCCAACCCACAAATATCGCTAATTAACCTTACAATTTTTTCTTCTTGAAACGCATAAACAACCTCCTCTAATAAAGCGTTGTACGTATTCATTTGATAAGCAACATACTTAAACTCTCTAATACTTTTTTTCTGCTTAGTAACTTCAACTTCAGGAAAAGAATCATAAATACAAGTAGCTAACTCATCTGGTAACAAATCATCTAAAAAAAAGTATCCTATTGTTGATTTCTTTTCTTTATAAAAAGTTTTTAATTCATCTTTCTTTTCAAAAATTCTTTTAAAAATCAAATCACCTATTTCTTTTCTACTTAACTGCATATTGTATTTTTTTTAGAAAGAATTTGCAACTAGATAGAATATAAAATAACGGATAAAAAACCATGGAACTTGCTTCAGTTTTCATTTTAGCTTCCTCTTTATACATATTCCATTTTCCCATTTTAGAAACTCCCGAAGACAAACATTGCGCAATAAAAACCTCTATTATTTTATAACTTAATTTTCTCTTGTATAAATTTATATTCATAGCATAATCAGATAAAATCTTGTATTTTAAACTATACTTAGTATTTACAAATATTGATTTTTTATAAAATGTAGCTTGATGATGTACTGAGTTACGTATCCATATTTTCCAATTCCACGTAGCTTTCTTTTCAGTTTTGTTTTTACTATAAATAAAAGGATAGAAGCCTTTTATTTTATAATCAACCTTTCCAAAAATTAACTCCAAATCTTTTTCTTCAAAAAACGTTGCTACATTCTTTAAAACATCTTTGTCATAAAACTTATCATCTGTACCTAAAAAGTACAACCAATTTCCTTTCGACATATTTATTCCTTTATTCATAGCATCATAAATACCTTCATCTTTTTCTGATAGGTAAAAAAAAGGAGCATCAAGTGTTTTCAAAAATTCTTTAGTTCCATCACTGGAATCTCCATCAATAACCAGCACTTCATAATTTTTATACGTTTGCTCTTTTATACTAAACAAACATTCTTTAAGTTCTTTTAAATTATTAAAAGAAGGAATGATTATGGATATTTGTGGATTAATAATAGTTTAATTTATAAAAAAGTTATCTAATTGCTTTTGTTCTTTTTCCCAACACAATGTTTCCTTTGCTATTTTTTGATTTGACTTAATTTGATTTATTAAATCATTATTCCTTAATAAATACTTTATAGTTAAAGCAATATTTTTAGGTTCATAATTTTTCACTAAAACACCAACACCGAAACTACATATTACCTTTTTTATTTCAGGTAGACTTCCCGCAATTATAGGTAATTCTGCATGAATATAATCAAACAGTTTATTTGGTAATGAATATTCAAAACTTTTACCTAAAGGCTCTTCTAATACCATTCCTAAAGTTGCTTTCTTAGTGTAATTAGGCAATTTTTCCCTTTCTACTCTACCTAAAAAATGAACTCTATTTGTCATTTTTTTTTCTTTTACAAAAGTTTTAAGCTCCTCCTCTACTTTCCCATACCCAATAATTACCAGATCTACACCTTCTAAAAATGCTAACGCTTCAATCATAGGTTTTATTCCTCTACCTGGGTTTAAGACTCCTTGATATAAAATCACTTTGTTTTGAGTTGGAAAATTAACCTCTTCAAAGACTGTTTCTTGATTAGCAAAAGGTAAATTTCTAACCACGCCCATTGAATTGTTATATTTTTTATGGTAAAAATCTACAATAGATTGACTTACAGTAAATGAATTTTTAATCTTTGGTAAGAAATAATTTTCTAGTCCTCTCCAAAATCCTTGAACAAACCTCCTTCCCTGTAATTCTGGTCCCTCAGAAAACAGTTCATGACTATCATATATTAAATCTGTTTTTCTTAGTTTGCTTGCAAAAAAACATGCTGGTAAAGTATCTAAATCATTTGACAGGACAAAATCATATTTTTTAAACAACAAGAAAAAAAACAGCCTAATATTATATTCAGCATAAAACCAAACATTATTATTGAACCAATGTTTTTTATGATAAATTTTATATGGTTTATTTATTTCAAAAGTTCCTGGTAAAACCCTTCCGTAAACAAAAACCTCAAAACCTTTTTCTATAAGATAACTACATGTTTTTTGAACTCTATAATCCGTAGAAAAATCATTAGTTACCGCAACAAAGACTGTTTTAGTATTTTTTATAGAATTGCCCTTAGACATTTGTTTGTTGTTGCACTACCTCAAACAATTCACCTCCTTCACACTTAACAGTTTTTTGCTTATACTTAACAATTAACTGATAATCATGAGTAGCCATTAAAATTGTTTTTCCGCTTTTATGTATCTCATTTAACAACTCCATAACTTCTAAAGATGTTTTTGGATCTAAATTACCAGTAGGCTCATCTGCTAAAATTAACTCAGGATCATTTAATAAAGCTCTTGCTATTGCAACTCGTTGTTGCTCTCCACCTGAAAGTTCAAAAGTTTTCTTATAGTACTTTTCTTTCATTCCTACTTTATCAAGTACCTCATGAATTTTATCTTTCATGTCTACTTTATTTTTCCAACCAGTAGCTTTTAGTACAAATTCTAAATTTTCATATACATTTCTGTCATTCAATAATTTAAAATCTTGAAAAACAATTCCTAATTTTCTTCTTAAAAAAGGAATATCTTTTTCTTGCATTTTTTTTAAATCAAATCCAACAATACTTCCCAAACCGCGTTGTAAACGTAAATCTCCATATAATGTTTTTAACAAACTACTTTTACCACTACCTGTTTTTCCTATTAAATAATAAAAATCCCCCTTATTCAATGTAAAGTTGACTTTAGATAAAACTAAATTATCTCTTTGATAAATATCAGCTTTGTTAAGATGTAAAACAGGTATATCCATAAGTAAAATTGTTTTTTACAAAATTAAAATTTTATTACGTAATTCTATAACATTTATTACTTTTGATGATTATTCCTCCAACAAAAATAAAAAACTAACGTTATAGTTTCTAGATAACTAAAAAATATGAGAATTAATTGTATTAAAAAGAATGTTTTCTTTTTACTTTTTTTAGCTTGTACAACTGGTATTATTGCACAAAAAACAACATTTAATGCAACAGATAATGCTGATTTTTACAAAGCTACTGAACTTTATAATAATAAAGCTTACGCAGCTGCACAAAAGCTTTTTATAAAAACTTCAAAAGAATCGGAGCCTCATAAAAACATAAAAGCCGATGCCGATTATTATGATGCTATGTGTGCTATAAAACTGGTTCAAGATGATGCTAATGATAAAGTATTAAACTTTGTTGAAAATCATCCATATAGCAACAAAAAAGAAAAAGCATATTTAAATGTAGGAAATTATTATTTTTCTAATCGTAAAGCAGCACATGCTTTAAAATGGTATCAAAAAGTAAATGACAAGTTATTAAACCAAGAAGAAAAAAACGAATTAAATTATAAAATAGGTTACTGTCTTTTAGTTTCAAACTACTTAAAAGATGCTAAAGAACGTTTTAAAATGTTACTTGGAAACCCTATTTATGGTAATGATGCTCGTTATTTTTATGGATATATAGCCTACAAACAAGAAAACTTTGGTGAAGCAGAAGACAACTTAAGTCAATTAGCTAATGACGCTACTTATCAAGCAAAAGCTAACTATTATATTTTAGATATTAGTTTTAAAGCTGGTCGTTTTGATAAATCTGTTCAAATTGGTGAAAAATTATTAAACACTTCAAAAGATAAAAAAGAAGTTTCTCAAATTTCTAAAATT
This sequence comes from Tenacibaculum sp., assembly GCA_042093175.1. GTDB lineage: Bacteria > Bacteroidota > Bacteroidia > Flavobacteriales > Flavobacteriaceae > Polaribacter. Next base: position 9,449 of record JBELFC010000044.1, read on the forward strand.
ATTGGAGAAAGTTATTTTAACTTAAAACAATACGATAAAGCCATCCCTTACCTTACAAAGTATAGAGGTACAAAAGGGAAGTGGACTAATACCGATTATTATTATTTAGGGTACGCATATTATAAAAAGGAAGATTATGAAACTGCCATTAAAAATTTTAATAAAATTATTGGCGGAACTAATAAAGTAGCTCAAAACGCTTACTATCATTTAGGAGAATGCTACTTAAGGCTTGATAAAAAAGCTGAGGCTTTAAATGCTTTTAAAAATGCGAGTGAAATGGATTTTGATCCTAAAATTACTGAAGGTTCATGGTTAAATTACGCTAAACTAAGTTATGATCAAGGAAACCCTTATAAGAGTGTACCTGAAGTTTTAAAAGAATATTTGGCTAAATATCCACTTTCTCCTGAAAATAGTCAGATTAGCGAACTTTTAATAACATCATACTTACATCAAAGAGATTATGTAGGAGCTTTAGAATACTTAAATAGTAACAAGAAAAATCCTGAAAACGAAAAACTAGCGAATGAAGTTTCGCTATACAGAGGTATACAATTGTTTAATGAGCAAAAGCTAAACGAAGCAAAACCATATTTTTTCAATGCCACAAAAGCTGAAAATGCTATTACTGTTAATAAAGCAAATTATTGGTTAGCAGAAACTGAATATTTATTAGGCAACTATGATACTGCTTTAACTCAATTTTTATTAGTTACTGATGATTCTTCTGCGAGCTTCAGTCAGTTAGATTATAATATTGGTTACACTTTTTTCAAATTAAAAAAGTATAGTGATGCTGCTAATCATTTTCAACAATTTTTAGATAAAAAAAATGACAATAACGATTTAAATGACGATGCTTCAAATAGATTAGGAGATGCTTTTTATGCCACTAAAAAATATAACAAAGCAATTGCTGCCTATAATAAAGTTATTCAAGAAGGAGGTACTGGAGCAGATTATGCACAATACCAAACAGCTATGAGCTATGGTTTTTTAGGTAAAAGTGACGATAAAATAGAAAACTTAAGAAAAATTTCTAATAGTTATGAAGATTCTCAATTAAAAGACGATGCTTTATTTCAACTAGGAAACACATATACAACAACAGGTAGTGTACCTAAAGCACAAGCTGCTTATAACCGTATATTAACTAAACATCCTAAAAGCAGTTATGCTCCAAGTGTTTTACTTCGTCAAGGTCTTTTATATTACAACAACAACAATAACAATAAAGCTCTTCAAAAATACAAGGCAGTTGTAGCTAAATATCCAAATTCAAATGAGGCTAAGCAAGCCGTTACTAACGTTAAAAATGTATACATAGATATAGGTAAAGTTGATGAATATGCTTCTTGGGTTAAAAATGTAAAATTTGTAAATGTATCAAATGCGGAGTTAGACAACGCTACCTACCAATCTGCTGAAAACAAATTTCTAGAAAACAACACTAACAAAGCTATTGAAGGATTTACAAATTACCTACAACGTTTTCCAAATGGAGTAAATGCTTTAAAAGCTCATTTTTATTTAGCGCAATCATTAAATAAAATTAAAAAAGGAACTGCTGCCAAACCTCATTATGAATATGTAGCAGCACAAAGTAAAAATGAATTTACTGAAGAGTCTTTAGCTAAACTTGGACAAATTTATTTAGACAATGATGATTGGAAAAATGGAATTCGAATTCTACAACAACTAGAAAAAGATGCTAACTATCCTCAAAATATCATTTTTGCTCAAAGTAATTTGATGAAAGGATATTATAATGATAATAAATATTCAAATGCTATTACCTATGCTGAAAAAGTTTTGAGTAATGGAAAAATAGACAACTCAGTTATAGAAGATGCAAAAATTATTATAGCTCGTGCATCTCTTAAAACTGACGACTATCAAACCGCTGAAGAGTTTTTTAACGAAGTGAATAAAAAAGCCACTGGAAAGCTAAAAGCTGAATGTCTTTATTACAATGCTTTCTTCTTAAATGATCATAAAGAATACGATGAATCTAATAAAGCTATTCAAAATTTAATAGCCAACTATTCAAACTATAAATATTGGGGTGTTAAAAGCTATATTATTATGGCTAAAAATCATTACGCTTTAAAAGATGCATACCAAGCAACCTATATTTTAGAGAATATTATTAAAAATTTCACTCAATATAAAGACGTAATTGAAGAAGCTAAAAATGAATTACGTACTATTAAAAATAAAGAAGCAAAAACCAACGAATCAGTAACTAAACAAAACTAACATTTGTTACAAACTAAAGCTAAACACTTGAAATCAATGAAAAAGCACGTATGGTTACTTGTTTTATTTACAATATCAATTGTAAATGCTCAAGATAAAAACACAAAGAAAGCAAAAGATACTATTATAAAAACAGAAGTAGTAAAAGTAATTACTTCTTATGTTCCCAAAATTACTGATGCTTTTAAAATAAAAGAAAAGCCTACAATTACGCACACGAAAGAAACTGAAAAGAAAAAATTAGATTATCAAATATTTTCTGTTCCTGTTGCTTCTACTTTTATTCCTAAAAGTGGTGCTTTAAAAAAGATAAGTCTAGGAAAACGTGAGCGCTTATATGATAATTATATCTCTGCAGGATTTGGTAATATTGTATCTCCTTTTATAGAAACATATATTAGAAAAAGTATGAATCGTGATAGCGAATCTGGTGTATATGCTAAGCTTTTACTTTCTTTAGATCCAGTAGAAAACACAAAACTAAGTAGTACTTACTATAACTTAGATATAGATTTATACCATCAACAAGTTCAACGGTATTTTGTTTGGGAAGCCGGATTAAATTTAGAGCGAAATAAATATAACTGGTATGGACTACCAACAAATATTGATTTTACAGACGGTACTATTGATGCTATTGAAGAGGCTCAAACATATGGATATTATAACCTTTATGGAAAAATTAATTTTGATGATTCATACATAGACACCGCTAACGGATCTGTTTCTTTCTTTTCAGACGCTTTCAGCAGTAGTGAATTCAATATTGATACTGCTGTTAATTTCAACTTTCCTTTAGAAGGAATTCATAGAAATTTAAATGACCTGTTACTAAAAACTTCTGTCAATTTTTTAGGTGGAAAATTTGCTAACGCATATGAAAGTCAAAATGAAATTAAATATAGTTTTTTAACTTTAGGAATTAATCCTTATTATAAATTCAATATAAAAGATTTGTCTATAAAACTTGGAGGTAAAGGATACTTTTCTATGGATATAGAAAAAACTGTAAACCATTTTTTATTATATCCTGACGTAGAAATATCATATCCAATTGTAAAAGACTTTGCTAATATTTTTATTGGAGCTACAGGAGGTTTAAAAAACAATACCTACAAGAATTATTCTGACAACAACCCATATGTTTCACCTACATTAGATATCACTCAAACTAATGAGAAATATAATGCCTTTGGAGGAATTAAAGGAAAAATGAGTCAACAATTTAGTTATAATTTTAAGGCTAGCTATTCCGATATTGAAGACAGGCCTTTTTACACGCTAAACTATTCAAAATCTGACGGAAAAAAATCTACTGGAAGTAATGGTTTTATCTTAAATGGTTATGAGTTTGGAAACTCCTTTAGAGTAGTATATAATGACACTAAATTAATTTCATTTTTTGGTGAAGTTGCTTTTGAAGGTATAAAAAACTTAACCGTTGGTGCTAACCTAGAATTCAACAAATTTACACTTGAAAATCAGTTACACCCATGGAACGAACCAAAAATTAGAGGTGAATTATTTGGAAGTTATAAAGTTGACAAATGGTATGCTGGAGCTAATTTATTTTTTGTAGGAGAAAGAAAAGGCGTACAATATGACGGCATAACACCTTCTCCCTTTACAACTGTAAATTTGAAAAGTTATATAGACATTAATTTTAATGGAGGGTATCATTTTCATGATGACTTTTCTGTTTTCTTAAATTTAAAAAATGTTTTAAACAACAATTATCAACAATATACAAACTTCGGAGTACAAGGATTTCAAGCATTAGGCGGAATCACATGGAAGTTTGACTCATTGTTTTAAAATGAAAAGATTAATACAGTTATTAATTTTCATTTTACTAACTATTATCACTCAAGTTGGCGGTATAATTTTTATACTGTCAACTTTTTTATTTTTAAAAAATACTCCGTACAAAAAACTAAAAAACATAACAATTTTTATTGGAATATATTTAACAGCTACATTTATTTTAATACCCCCTATAGCCTCTTTTTTTGGAAGAGAAAAAATAAACAACTCTAGTTTTGTTTCTTCTCACTCCTACTTAACAATAGTATTAAACAGAAACTATGTAAGCACTACCCTAAACAAATCATTGCAAACTATAGGTAAAAAATTTAATGATAAATACCCAAATCTACAACTGGTATATCTAGATGCTAATTTCCCTTTCTTTAATGGGTTTCCTCTATTACCTCATTTAAGTCATAATGATGGAAAAAAAATAGATCTTTCATTTATTTATAAAAATAAAGAAGGAAAACACACCAACCAAAAACCATCTAATTCCGGTTACGGAAGTTTTGAACCCCCTAAAGAGCAAGAAAAAAACACTACTAACTTCTGCAAATCAAAAGGGTATTGGCAATATGACTTCACTAAATACTTAACATTTGGTTCAAATGAAAATTTGATTTTTTCAGATACAGCAAATACATTTTTAATTTACTTAATTGCAAAAGATAAAAATGTTCAAAAAATTTTTATTGAACCACATTTAAAAAAACGATTAAGCATAAGTTCTATTAAAGTTCGCTTTCAAGGTTGTAAAGCAGTTAGACATGATGACCACATTCATTTTCAAATTTACTAATTCCATCAACTCTACTAACTAACCTAAAAATATTATCTCCTTAATAATAGTCACCAATCATTTAGTACTTACGTATGGTTTAAAAATTCTTTTAAGTGTTTTTTAACACCATTTTGTTTATGCATCAAAGTTGCAAATTCAAAAGAAACTCCTATCTTCGCAACTTAGTTGCTTTAATTATTTAATCCATGAAACTTACTTTATCTAAATCAGATAATATTGGTATTCTTGCTAGTACATTATGCATGCTTCATTGCATTGCTACTCCTTTTTTATTTATTGTACAAACTTGTTCAACGAGCTGTTGTAATGCAACACCAACTTGGTGGCAATGGATAGATTACATCTTTTTAACTATTTCTTTTTTTGCTGTTTATCATTCAACCAAAAACACTTCTAATAGTATAATTAAACCTGCTTTATGGATAAATTGGTTAGCTTTATTTACAGTAATACTTAATGAAAAAACACAGTTAATCAATCTTCATGAAACAATTAAATACATAGTAGCACTTTTACTAGTGGGACTTCATTTATATAATCAAAAATATTGTCAATGTAAAAATGACAAATGCTGCACAAAACATGGATAAAAAACAAATTGAATTAATTGGAGACAACCACATAAGCTCTAACATAGAAACGCCTTTATTACCAAATGCTTTTGATAAATCTGATGATGAAAAGATTAAAAATATAGAGCTTTATTTTGGAAAAATAATGACTGAACTTGGACTTGATTTAACTGATGATAGTTTATCTGGAACACCATATAGAGTTGCTAAAATGTATGTGAAAGAATTATTTTACGGCTTAAATCCAAAAAACAAACCAAAACTATCCATATTTGAAAACAAATATGGATACAAAAAAATGTTAGTTGAGCAGAATATCACAATTGATTCAGCTTGCGAACATCATTTTTTACCCATAACTGGACATGCACATATTGCGTATATACCAAAAGATAAAGTAATCGGTTTATCAAAAATAAACAGATTAGTAGATTACTATGCACATCGCCCACAAGTACAAGAAAGACTATCACTGCAAATTCTTAAAAATTTACAAAGCGTTTTAAATACAGATGATGTAATTGTAATGATATGCGCTAAACACCTCTGTGTATCTTCAAGAGGAATAAAAGATAAAGACAGCTATACAACAACTTTAGAGTATGGCGGATCTTTTAGAGATAAATTAAATCGTGACGAATTTATAAATATAATTAATAATCAAACACCATAAATTATGATAACTAAAGAACAAGTAATAAACATTCAAAATAACTGGGGAGAAGGAGTTGTAAAAATTGGTTCATTAAAAGGCAATAGAGTTGAATGTGAAAATTTTGCAAGTCAATTTCTTGATGAACTTTATAACTTTGAATCTGGATTGGTATTATTTAAACCAACTAAATGCTCGTTAGAACAATTTAGACCTACAAAACCAGAAGCTTTATCTTATTTCATTGCAGGAGAAAATCGCGCTTGTGAAGAGGATAAAGGATTCGCTATACAGCCATGGACAAAAGTACGTTTTGAAAATTCTAATCTAATTTTAGAAGAAAATCGCGCATTAGCTATGGGGAACTATTTTTTTACTGATTTAAACGGTAGTGAAGCAAAAGTTGAATATACTTTTAGTTATAAACTTGTTAATGGAAAACTAAAAATTGATTTACACCATTCTTCATTCCCTTATAATCCTGAAGCTATAAGCTAATGCATAACCGTCTTTTCCTTTTATGTCCTACAGATTGTTTAGAATCTACTATTAACAACGAATTTAGGTGTAAAAATTACTTTTACACCTCACTAGGAAACTCATTTGTTGCTAATAATAAAACGATTGAACATCTAAAGCAAACAATCAGCAAACATAATATAAAAGAAATATCATTTATTTTATCTAGCAATAATGACATCATTAACGATGCTTTAGGTACTCAAGATTTTTCTAAAATAAGGGGGTTAAAAAGACTATATGATCAAATTATACAACAAAAAAAACATACTGAAGTATTGTGGAAAAATACAGATAGTCAGTTTTCAATTCTTTCTTATTTCTTAAATTATAAAATAAAAGAATTACAGTTAGAATTAGGTAGTATTATAAATTCTAAGTTAAAAATTAATGGTAAGATTTACAATCGGTTTGAGAATGTTTTTGAAAACATTCATCCAAACCTAATTTGTATTGAAAAACATTACCTAAATTAAATACAAATGGAATACAACAGAAGAAAGTTTATTTCCTTTTTAGGCAAAGCTAGTTTAGGCGCTATTATTTCACCACCCTTTTTAATTAGCTGTGGTAAAAATAGTGCTCCTTCAAATACTAAGAAAGTAGCTTATAAAAATCTTGAAAAATTAAAGAAAGTTACTTTAGAAGCTTTAGCTCCTACAAACGAAGATAATTTAGTATTAACTAAAGGATTAGAATATCATACCATAATAAAATGGGGGGATAAAATTAATGACACCGATACTTTTGGATTTAACAATGACTTTAATTGTTACATTCCTTTTGATGATAGTAATCCTAAAGATGGATTATTATGGGTTAATCATGAATACGTAAACCCCCTTTTTGTCTCAAACTTTAATTATAGAGAATCCAAAAAACTTAATCAAGATAAAACAAAAGAACAAGTTGATAAAGAAATGTACAATGTTGGAGGAAGCATTGTAAGAGTTAAAGAAGAGGATGGAATATGGAAAATTGTTGCAAACGATCCAAACAATAGACGTATAACAGCTAAAACTCCAATGAACCTTAACTGGGATCATCCTATTAAAGGAAAAAACACCGTTATTGGAACAAATAGTAATTGCTCTGGAGGAATTACCCCTTGGAAAACATTTATCACATGTGAAGAAAATTATGATAGTTGCTTCGGTGAAACTAAATATGATGAAACAAATGTAGCTACTCATCAACCAAGTAGCTATGGGTGGGAAAAATTTTACAATTACCCTCCCGAACATTATGGCTGGGTAGTAGAAATAGACCCAAACAGTGGAGCTGCTCAAAAACATATTGCATTAGGAAGGTTTGCTCATGAATGTTGTACATTATATGAACTTAAAGATAAACGAGTTGTAGCATATACTGGTGATGATAAAAACGATGAACATTTATATAAATTCATTTCTTCAAAGCCACAATCTTTAAAAGAAGGTACACTTTATGTTGCCGACACTATCAATGGGAAATGGCTTGCTTTAGACTGGGATAGTCAACCTATTTTAAAAGACAAATTTAAAAATCAAACTGAGGTTTTAATTAGAGCCAGAGAAGCTTCAAAGCTTCTAGGTGCAACTGAATTAAACAGACCTGAAGATATTGAAGTTGATCCAATAACAGGAAATATTTTTGTTTCACTAACCAATAACAAAAGTAAAGGTGATTTTCATGGTTCTATTTTAAAAATTGAAGAAAACAATTTTGATTTTGATGCATTAACCTTTAAAGCTTCTACCTATAAAGCAGGTGGAGAGGCTAACGGATTTTCATGCCCAGATAACTTAGCTTTTGATTTATCAGGAAATCTTTGGATGACTTCCGACATCTCTGGAAGCTCTATGAACAGAGAGGATAAACCTTATATTCCCTTTAAAAACAATAGCTTATTTGTAATACCACGACACGGTATAGATGCAGGAAAAGTAGTTAGAGTTGCTTCTGCTCCTATGGATGCTGAATTTACCGGACCTTGGTTCTCTCCTGATGGTAAAACATTATTTTTAAGTGTACAACACCCAGGAGAACAAACTAGAGATCTAAAAAATCCTACAAGCAAATGGCCTTTTGATAAAGATGGTATTCCTAAACCAGCTGTTGTTGCTATTACAGGTGATTTAATCGAAAGAATGAATATGCTTAATAAAATAGAATCTTAATCAAGATTAAGAAATCATGAGGTATAAACTAGCTATAATTTTACTTTTTATTCTTTACAATTCTTATAATTTACATGCTCAAAATGGAAAAATTATAAAGAAAGAAAAACTTATTTTAAGTAAGGCAACACTAGCAAAAATTCAAAAGGCTGATTCTAGTATGATTTCAGCATTAAAAAAAGTTGAATTTTATAGTATAACATACTTATCTGACTCATTAAAAGTTAAAGGTTTTATTGCTAAACCAATTAGGGAAGGTAATTTCCCTTGTATTATTTCAAATAGAGGAGGAACTGGAAATTTTGGAGAATGGAACGAAACTGGTATAGGTTTCTTTCTAGGTAAACTTGCTAGTTGGGGGTATGTTGTAGCAGCTAGTCAATATAGAGGAAATAGCGGAAGTGAAGGAAAAGAAGAAATAGGCGGAAGTGACGTAAATGATGTTTTAAACCTTATTCCTACTTTAAATGAAATTGAAAATGCGGACACTTCTAGAATAGGTATAGAAGGTGCTAGTAGAGGTGGCATGATGACCTACCTAGCCCTTAAAAAAACTTGTGCTTTTAAAGCTGCTGTAGTTCTTGCTGGTGCAGCCAATGCCTTTACAGCTCTTAAAAACCGTCCAGAATTTGAAAAACATGTATACGCCAAGTATATTCCAAATTATAACGACAACAAAGAGAAAGAACTTAAAAAACGATCTGCTGTATTCTGGGCTGATAAAATGTGTAAAACAACACCAATTTTATTAATGCATGGAAGCTCAGATTGGCGTGTTCAAGCTACTGAATCATTAGAGCTAGTAAGCAACTTATATAAGTATAAACACCCTGTCCGTTTTATTTTATTCGAAGGAGCTGATCATGGAATAAGAGAATTTCGTAATGAATTTTTCTCTCAAACTAAAAGTTTTTTTGATTATTACTTGAGAGATCTTAATGATTTACCAAACATGAAATTACACGGACGATAAAAAGTTAAGTGCTTAGTAAGTTTTCCTATAAATTTTAAGGCTTTTACTCATGTGAATGCATTTAAAAAGTCGGATTCTAAAAAAGAACATCTTTAAATTAAATTGAAATATAAACCATTAACTATTTCAAAAACAACATGAAAAAACTACCAGTAACAGTATTAAGTGGATTCCTAGGAGCTGGAAAAACCACATTATTAAACCATGTACTACATAATAAAAAAGGTTTAAAAGTAGCGGTAATTGTTAACGACATGAGTGAAGTTAACATTGATGCTCAATTCATTGAAAATGAAAATACACTATCTAGAACTGAAGAAAAACTAGTAGAAATGTCTAATGGCTGTATTTGCTGTACACTTCGTGAAGACCTTATGGTAGAAGTAGAAAAACTAGCGTCTCAAAATAAATTTGATTATCTATTAATTGAAAGTACAGGTATAAGTGAACCTATTCCAGTTGCACAAACATTTAGTTTTGAAAGTGAAGACGGGAAGATAGATCTTAGTCGTTTTAGTTATATAGACACAATGGTTACAGTTGTTGATGCTTTTAATTTCTTAAAAGATTTTTCAAGTTCAGATTATCTTACAACTAGATCACTTACAAATATAGAGGGTGATAATAGAACTATTGTAAATTTATTAACTGATCAAATTGAATTTGCAAACGTAATAATCATTAATAAAATTGATCTTGTAACCACTGAACAAGTAGAAGAACTTCATGCTATTATTCATAAATTAAATCCAGAAGCTCAAATCATTACAACTAATGAGTCTCAAGTTGAATTAAAAAATGTTCTTAATACTGGCTTATTTGATTATGAAAAAGCAGAAGCATCAGCTGGCTGGGTAAAAGAGCTAGAAAATGAACATGTTCCAGAAACTGAAGAATACGGTATTGGATCTTTTGTATTCAGAAATAAAAAACCATTTCATCCAGAACGTTTTTTAACTTACTTAAACCAACATTTCCCACAAAATATTATCAGAAGTAAAGGCTTATTTTGGCTAGCTTCAAGACCAAATCAAGCTTTATTATGGAGTTCTGCTGGAGGTTCTTGTAAAGCTGATAGCGCAGGTGTCTGGTGGGCTTCCATGCCTTTTTCTGAACGAATTAACTATGCTTCATTTACTGAAAATAAAGATTTAATTGAATCAACCTGGGATTCTTCTTTTGGGGATAGAAAAATAGAATTAGTTTTTATCGGACAACATCTAAACAAAAGAAAAATGATCAAAGAATTAGAAAATTGTTTGTTAACAGATTTAGAAATACAAGCTTGGAAAAAACAGTTATTTCCTAAACAAGACCAATGGCCTATAGCTATTTAAATTCCCTATAAAGAATATAAAAACATAAGATGTTACAAACAGAATCCCTTACTTTTCAATATAAAAAAGGATATCCAATTTTTAGGTTTCCAAATATTGTTTTAAAAAAACGAGAAAACTTACTCATTCTAGGGAAATCTGGTATTGGAAAAACAACACTACTACATCTTTGTGCTGGATTATTAACGCCTCTTTCAGGAAAAATCATAATTAACAATACAGACATTAACTCTTTATCAAATAACAAATTAAATACATTTAGAGGTAAAAACATTGGGTTTGTTTTTCAAAAAAATCATTTAGTTCAATCTTTAAATGTATTTGAGAATTTACAAGCTCGTCTTTTTTTCAGCAAAAAAAACACAACTAACAAAGAGATTGAAGATCTATTAAAGCAGTTAGATATTTATGATTTAAAAAACAAAAAAGTAAACAAATTAAGTGAAGGTCAATTACAGCGACTAGGAATAGCTTTATCTATAATTCATAATCCCAAAGTTATTTTAGCTGATGAACCCACCTCTAGTTTAGATGATCAAAACTGTAAAACTGTAATCAAAATTTTAAAAGAGCAGGCAAAACTAACAAGTGCAAATTTAATCGTTATTACTCACGATCATAGACTAAAGTCACATTTCCAAAACTCAATTACATTATGAACATTTGGAAAATTAGTATTCAAAATATAAAATCAAAACCATTATATAGTTTTTTAAGCATTTTTATTTTATCGCTAAGTATAACCCTTCTTTTAGGTATTCAACAATTAAAAAAATCTTTTGAAACTCAAATTGAAAATAACTTAAGCCAAATTGATTTAGTTATTGGAGCTAAAGGTAGTCCTTTACAGTTAACTCTAGCTTCTGTTTTACATATAGATAATCCAACAGGAAACATACCCTATAAAGAAGCAAAAAAAATAAGTAAAAACTCAATGATTAAACTTGCAGTTCCTATTTCTTATGGTGATAATTACAAAGGATATAGAATTGTAGGCACAACAAATCAATTTATCTCTCTTTATAAAGCCGAGTTAGAAAAAGGTCGTAAAGTTAAAAAAGCTATGGAAGTGATTTTAGGAAATACCGTAGCTAAGGAACTAAACCTAAAAATAGGAGATTCTTTTTTAAGTTCTCATGGACTAATAGAAAATAATATAGAAGTACATTCAGACAAGTTAACGGTAGTAGGTATTTTAAAACCAACGCAAAAAGTAATAGACCGCTTAATAAGCACCAATTTAGAAAGTGTATGGGAAACACATGATCATGGTAACAATGAGCATAATGAAGAACAAGAACATCATGAAGAGCACGAAGAACATGAAGAGCATAAACACCATGAAGAGCACGAAGATAAAGAAATCACCTCTTTATTAGTAACTTTTAAAAATCCAA
>JBELFC010000045.1:0-21863 GCA_042093175.1 Tenacibaculum sp.
TATAATTGATTTATTATAAGTTAAATGAGTAGCATTTGCTACGTTTTTAAGTTCCGCTAGTTGAATATACCCTACAAACTCACTTGCTGCTAATTTTATACCTAACAGTTGCCCCATTAAAGCCATATCTTCACTAGCAACTCCTATTAACCACATTAATGGCGCAAAAAGGTACCCCAAAATTGCCTCTAATGAAAGTTTAGAATAAGATGTGTTTTCAATCATCCATGTATTAATTGAAGTAATATCTCCAACCCAACCTAAAACTCCATTTATCATTGCAATAAAAGCAATAAAAACCAACAACATAGCTGCCACATTCATTGCTAACTGTAACCCCTCAGTAGTTCCGTTAGCAATAGCATCTAATATATTTGAACCTATTTTTTCTGAAGAAACTTTGACGTCTGTATTTACTTTTTCGGTTTGAGGGTACAATATTTTAGAAATTATAATTGCCCCAGGAGCTGCCATAACTGATGCTGCTAATAAATGCTTTGCATACAACAACCTCAACACTTCATCATCTCCACCTAAGAAACCAATATAAGCAGCTAAAACCGCTCCAGCTACTGTTGCCATTCCTCCTATCATTACTAAAAGCATTTCAGATTTATTCATCTTTTCTAAATATGCCTTTATCAATAATGGAGCTTCTGTTTGTCCTAAGAAAATGTTCCCAGCCACAGATAAACTTTCCGCTCCTGATATTTTTAACACCTTTGATAACAACCAAGCTAAAACTTTTACAACTTTTTGAATTAAACCTAAATAAAACAATAAAGAAGTTAATGCAGAAAAGAATATAATAGTAGGTAATACTTGAAAAGCAAAAATAAATCCAAAAGAATCCATATCAGCTACTAATCCACTGAACAAAAATTCACTTCCTGCTCTTGTAAAATCAAGTACACTTACAAATAAACCGCCAACCCATTCAAAAGCTTTTTGAACAAATGGAACTTTTAATACACCAATAGCTATTAATAGCTGAAAAGCCAATCCTAAACCTACTGTTTTCCAATCTATTCCTTTTCTATTTGAGCTAAATAGAAATGCGATAACTAATAACGAGACCATTCCTAAAACACCTCTCCACAAGCTTTGCATTGTAAATCCTTGACTAGAAACTATTCCAGAATTCACTTCTTTTATTTCTGATTTTTCCGCTACAATTGGCGCTATACTTTCATTAGAAGAAAACTTGTATAGTATATTATTCTCTGATAACGTTAATACTTTATCAGTTAATTCAGTAATATTATAATACCTAACTGTATCTCTAGGTTGTTTGTAATTAAAAATTAATAGATTATTTTGATGTATATAGCTTCCCGACGATTTTAAATCATCTTTCGCCTCTAAAGAATAACAAAACTCTCCTTTAGATAATTCGAAAACATCATTTTGATTTATAGAAACAACTTCTTTTCCTTCAGTTGTTGTTATAGATGAAAAATTCCACTTCTTTTCAATACTTTGGCTAAACGTTACTATTGAAACGCAAAGCATCAAAAGTGTAAATAACTTCTTCATTTTTGTAGTTTTAAATATTTTTAAGATCGTTTGCTAATTTCATCTCGAATTTTAGCTGCTACTTCATAATCTTCATTTGAAACAGCTTCATTTAGCTCATCATGTAATTCTGACAAAGACATTTGGCTATACGCATCTTCCTCAACCTCTTCTTCAAAAGTTAACTCAAATTCATCTTCATCCAAACCTTCTTCTTCAGAAAACTCTTCGTCTAATTTCAAATATATCCCTGCTTTATCTAAAATATTTTCATAAGTATAAATAGGCGCCTGAAAACGAACTGCTAATGCAATTGCATCAGATGTTCTGGTATCAATTACCTCTTCAACACCATCTCTTTCAGAAAGTAAACTTGAAAAGAAAACACCATCAACCAGCTTATGAATAATTACTTGTTTTATGTTTATAGAAAAACGATCAGCAAATGTTTTAAACAAATCATGAGTTAGAGGCCTTGGGGGTCTAATTTCTTTCTCTAAAGCGATAGCAATAGACTGAGCTTCAAAAGCTCCAATTATAATAGGCAACGTTCTTGTTCCTTCTATTTCACTCAACACCAAAGCGTAGGCTCCGCTTTGTGTTTGACTATATGAAATTCCTTTAATAGTTAGTTTTATTAAACTCATGTATCATCATCATAAAAAAGAAAAAGGCTGTCTAACTTAGGCTTATTTTTAAGTTTTAGACAGCCTTTTTTATGCGAGCACAATTTACTAAAAATTATGAGTTCTTTTCTATTTTCTTTTAAAAGAAAAATTAACTCATTAATTATGCTTGTTTAAATACTTTTAATTTTTCAATTAATTGAGGAATAACTTCAAAGGCATCTCCAACAATACCATAATCAGCAGCCTTAAAAAATGGTGCTTCAGGATCATTATTAACAACTACTTTTACCTTTGATGCATTTACACCTGCTAAATGTTGAATAGCTCCAGAAATACCTATTGCAATATATAAATTAGAAGCAACTGGCTTACCAGTTTGCCCAACATGCTCACTATGTGGTCTCCAACCTAAATCAGATACTGGTTTAGAACAAGCAGTTGCAGCCCCAAGAACCTCAGCTAACTCTTCTACCATTCCCCAATTTTCAGGACCTTTTAAACCTCTACCTGCCGATACAACAACATCAGCATCTGCAATTGTTACTTTACCTGATGCTTTATTTATTGCTTCAGACTTCACATTCAATTCAGGTAAAACAGCATCAAATCCTTCGACAGAACCAGAGGCTTGATTTTCATGTGCTCCGTATGAATTCTTTGCTACACCTATTACTTTTTTATCACTAGATATTTCAGTATTGTTAAACCCTTTATTTGAAAAAGCTTTACGTTTAACTACAAAAGGAGCAGTATCGCTTGGTAATGCTACTACATTTGAAGCATACCCTGCTTCTAAAGAAACTGCTACTAAAGGAGCCACAGTTAAACCATCAACACTTGAATCAATAACAACAACACTAGCCTCTTTTGCTTCGGCTACTTGCTTTATAATTGAAGCATATGATTTAGCGTTAAACGTTGATAATTCATTTTTCACTTCTACAACATTTTCTGCTCCATAAGTATTCAATTCTGAAGCATCACCACCATTTATTGTTAACGTTACCAAACTAGTTCCTAACTGTTCAGCAACTTTTTTTCCGTATGAAACAACTTCAAAAGCTGTTTTTTTGAATTTTCCTTCCGTTGAATCGGCAAAAACTAATACAGACATATTTTTTATATTTTTAGGTTGCTAAGTGATTTTAATATCACCTGCAAAATTTTATATTTTATTTTTAAATTGCTTTTGCTTCGTTATGTAATAAATTGATTAAATCATCAACATTATCTACTAACTTAACAGCTCCTTTTGCTACTGGTTTTTCAAAGGTTTTTGTTACAGATGATGCAGCAGCTCCACTTCCATCAACAACCTTTAATGGTTTTTTACGAGCCATCATGATACCTCTCATGTTAGGTATACGTAAATCTTTTTCTTCTACGATCCCTTTTTGCCCAGCAACTACCATAGGTAAAACAGATGAAACTTTTTCTTCTCCTCCATCTATTTCTCTATCTAAAGTAACATTAGTTCCTTCTACTTCCATCCCAACACAACCATTAACAAAATTGAAATCTACTAAAGAAGCTAACATCCCTGGAACCATTTGCCCATTATAGTCAGCAGATTCTTTCCCTGCTAATACTAAATCGTATCCACCTTCTTTTACAATTTCAGCTAATTCTTTCGCTACCATTAAACCATCAGTTGGCTCAACATTAACTCTTATAGCCTCATCAGCTCCTATAGCCAAAGCTTTTCTCAAAGTTGGTTCAGTTGAAGCTCCTCCAACGTTAACTACAGTTACCGAAGCACCTTGCTTTTCTTTAAACCACATAGCTCTGGTTAAACTAAACTCATCATATGGATTTATAACAAACTGTACTCCATTCGTATCAAACTTTGTATCGCTATCTGTAAAGTTAATTTTTGAAGTGGTATCAGGTACGTGACTGATACATACTAATATTTTCATATATTGCTGTTTTAAAGAAACTTATTTTTTGAACGACGAAGTTACGCATTTTTTTTAAAAATACTATGCATGCATAGTAAATTATTTTTTCCTTTTTATTTTTGCAATTAATCATTTCGCTAAAAAACCTTACTCATTGAATATGAAGAGAAAAATTAAAAAAACTGTGAAACTAATAGGTCTACTACCTCTTTTTGAATATGGGAATTTCTTTTATCAAAAATTCAAGAATAAAAAAAAGAATACTATCTTTTTAAATGAAAACCCTTCTGTAAAAATACCTCCTGATTTTTATTTGTATGAAACTTTTGGTTTAGACTATCATAAAATATATTTTGGAGGAGAAGACACAGCTGAATGGATAGTTGAACATATTAAAGAATTCATAAAACCATCAAACATTAAGGTTTTGGATTGGGGTTGCGGAACTGGAAGGGTTTTAAGACACATGCCTAAGTTCATTAAAAGTTCTATTTTTTGGGGTTCTGACTATAATTCAAAATATATAAAATGGTGTTCAAAAAATTTGTCGAACATAAATGTTGTTAAAAACAATTTAATTCCTCCTTTAAATTTTAAAGCTAACTTTTTTGATTTCATTTATAGCATTTCAATTTTCACACATCTATCAGAAGAAAAACATCATTTATGGATAAAAGAATTAAATAGAGTTTCAAAAAAAGGAGCTATTTTATTCATAACAACTCATGGAAATGCATATAAAAACAAACTTTCTAAGAAAGAGACTATAAATTTTAATCAAGGAAAACTAATTGAACATTCATATAAAGTAGAAGGTAATAGACTCTTTGCTACTTACCACCCTTCTATTTTCTTTAATAATTTATGCACCTCAAATAACTTTAAAGTACTTAAGCATATTGAAAGAGGGATTATTAATAATAAACCTACACAAGATATTTGGATTTTAAGAAAATTCTAACCTTTACATTACATCTATTTTTACTACTTTTGCACTCTTGATAAACAACTACTTATAAAACGTATGAAAACAGTACAATTTAGAGAAGCCGTTTGCGAAGCAATGAGTGAGGAAATGCGCAGAGATGAAAGCATTTACTTAATAGGTGAAGAAGTTGCTGAGTACAATGGTGCATATAAAGCTAGTAAAGGGATGCTAGATGAATTTGGTGCTAAACGTGTAATTGATGCTCCTATTGCTGAATTAGGTTTTGGTGGAATTGCTGTGGGTTCAGCAATGAATGGAAATCGCCCTATTGTTGAATATATGACTTTCAATTTCTCATTAGTAGGAATTGATCAAATTATAAATAACGCGGCTAAAATTAGACAAATGAGTGGAGGACAATTCAATTGTCCTATTGTATTTAGAGGGCCTACTGCTTCGGCTGGTCAATTAGCTGCAACTCATTCACAAGCTTTTGAAAGCTGGTTTGCTAACTGTCCTGGGTTAAAAGTTATAGTTCCTTCAAATCCGTACGATGCTAAAGGTTTACTAAAAGCAGCAATTCGTGATGATGATCCAGTTATTTTTATGGAGTCTGAACAAATGTATGGTGATAAAATGGAAATCCCTGAAGGAGAATATATAATACCTATTGGTGTAGCTGATATTAAAAGAGAAGGTACTGATGTTACTGTAGTTTCTTTTGGTAAAATAATTAAAGAAGCATACAAAGCTGCTGACGAACTTGCTAAAGAAGGTATTTCTATAGAAATTATCGATTTACGAACTGTTCGTCCTATGGATCATAACGCTATTTTAGAATCTGTAAAGAAAACTAACAGGCTTGTAGTTTTAGAAGAAGCTTGGCCATTTGGAAGTGTTTCTTCTGAAATAACTTTTAGAGTTCAAGATGAAGCGTTTGATTACCTAGACGCTCCTATAAAAAGAATTACAACAGCAGATACTCCTGCTCCGTACTCACCAGTTTTATTAGAAAAATGGTTACCAAATGCAAATGATGTTGTTACTGCTGTTAAAGAAGTATTATACATCAAATAAAGAAATTGAAATTGAAAAAATAATCCAAAATCCTTTTGATTTATTATATCAAAAGGATTTTGCAGTAAAAGAAAATAATGAAAATTCGGCTGTTTTACTTACTTATATTCATAACTACCTCAGTTAGTGCACAAATAACCTTAAAAGGGAAAGTAGTTGATGAATTTAATAACCCGCTACCTTTTGTAAATGTTTTTTTACAAAACACTACATATGGAACTACTACAAGTGACGATGGTAAGTTTTTTTTAAAAACAAAAAAATACAGAGGAACTTTAGAAATATCTTTTATAGGATACAAAACTCAAGTTTTAAAAGTAAATCAAAAAACAAAATACCTTAATGTTGTTTTAAAAGAGCTTTCTAATGAACTTGAAGAAGTTGTTGTTGTTACAAAACCTAAAAAAAGATTAAAGAAAAAAGAGAACCCTGCATATAGAATTTTAAAAGAAGTATGGAAACGAAAGCGTAAACTAGGATTAAATTTAGTTGACCACTATCAATTTAAAAAACATACTAGTATTGAAATTGGGCTTAATAATTTAGACACTGTATTTATTAAAAGAATCTTTAAAAAAGATTATGAAAAAGCAATTTCTGAAATTAAATATGACAACGACGGTATTAACTACTACATCCCTGTATATTTAAGAGAGCAAGTGGCCAATGTATATGGTAGTAATAAAAACAATAATATTAGAACCGATATTGAAGCTGAAAAGGAAGAAGGATTAGGTGCCCAAGGTTTTGTTTTTGATAGAATGTCAAATACTTTTCAAAACATTGATGTATTCAAAAATAATATAACCTTATTACAAAAGTCATTCGTTAGCCCTTTATCTTCTGACGGTTTTGCTACTTACGACTATGTATTATACGATAGTATTGTAAAAAATAAAAAGAAGCTATATAATATCTATTTTTTCCCTAGAAGAAATGGTGATTTAGCTTTTCAAGGAAATGTTTGGATTGCTGATAAAAATTATTCAGTAAAAAAAATAAAAATGAAAGTTCACAAGAGTATTAATTTAAACTTTGTGAGGGGATTGAGTTTTGAAAAAGAATACGAAGTTAAAAATGATAGCATATATCTTTCTACAAAAAATGCTTATGATGGTGATTTTACTTTTCTCGACAAAAATGAAAGTAATAAAGGACTAACAATAAAGAAAACGATTTTATTCAAAAACTACATTCTTGACAAACCAAAACCTACTGTATTTTATACGCAAAAAAATATTAAAATACGGCCAGATCAGTATACAAAGAAACAAGAGTACTGGAAAGAAGTTACTGATGAAGAAAATAAATCAACCTACAAGTTAATTAATTCGGTAAAACAAAAGAAAGAAATAAAAAACATTACGGGATTAATAAATACAGTAGCTAGTGGATATATAAACACTAATTTAGGTATTCAATTTGGTCCTTTTTGGACCGCTTTTGCAAGTAATCAAGTAGAAGGATTTAGAACAAAAATAGGGTTTAGAACTTTTAAGACAAAAGATGATCGTTTTCGACTAGGAGGACACATAGCATACGGATTTAAAGACAAAAAAATTAAATATGGTGCTGAAGCTAGATATTTGTTATCCTACAAACCAAGAATAGCTGTAGGGTTAGCCTATCAAGATGATATTGAACAACTAGGGAGTGTGTTATTAAACACAACCCAACTACTAGGTAGAAGTTTTGGTACTACCGCTATTCTTAATAGAGGGGATAACTTTTTCCTTTCAAGAGTTAAGAAAGTAGCTGCAAATTTTGATTACCAAATAAAAATGAATCTGCATGTAGGATTTAATCTATCACATGCTAGAATTGGAACTGCTTCACAGAAAGATTTTTCAATGAATTATCTTGACAAAAGAGGAAATTTACAATCTCAAATAACGGATGTTGCTTCTGACATTTATGTTTCTTATACTCCTGGTCGTTTTGTTTACGGACTAGGTGTTGAAAGACGATTTGGAAGAAATATATTCCCAACTATAGTATTAAACTATAGAAAAGGATATAAAGGACCTTTTAATGGAACTCATAGTTATGATAAGATTCAATTTAAATATACGCAACCTATCCTTTTAGGAAAATTTGGTTTACTTGATGCTACAATTGAAGGTGGTAAAACTTTTGGAACTGTTCCAATTGGCTTGCTAAATCCAGTACCTGCAAATCAATCTCTTTCTTTAGTAAAGAATACTTTTTCTTTGTTAAATTATTATGATTTTGTTACTGACACCTATGCCGCTACGCATTTAGAGCATCACTTCAATGGATTTATTTTAAATAAAATACCTCTATTAAAAAAACTAAAGCTACGTAGTTTAGTCACTTTCAGAGCTGCTTATGGTACAATTTCAAATAACAACATAGCTATTAATAAATCAAACATAAATTACAATACTCCAAATAAAATGTATTACGAATATAGTGTTGGTGTAGAAAATATAGGCTACGGAAACTTACGTTTTTTACGTATTGACGCTATTTGGAGAAGTAACTACACCCCTCCAGCAGGCTCAGTAGTAAGTCCAACTCCAAAATTTGCAATACGAATAGGAATTAAACCAGGCTTATAGCCATACATTTAACCATAAAATAACCTTGTTTTTAACTATAAAATCAGCAATAAATTATTACTTTTGCACTCCGATTTTAGAAACGAAGATAAGTTAAGTAATATGACTGCAAAAGAAAGAAAGACAGTAGATGTTTTAATAGAAATACCAAAAGGAAGTAGAAATAAATACGAATATGATTTTGATTTAGGTAAAATACGTTTTGATAGAATGTTATTTTCATCAATGATGTACCCTGGTGATTATGGGTTTATACCTGAAACATTAGCATTAGATGGAGATCCATTAGACGTATTAGTATTAGGTGCTGAGCCAACTTTTCCTATGTGTGTTATGGAAGTAAAACCTATTGGTGTTTTCCATATGGCAGATGAAAAAGGTCCAGATGAAAAAATCGTTTGCGTACCTGTCTCTGATCCAATTTGGAATAGATATAATGATTTATCTGACTTAAATCCACACCGTCAACAAGAAATCACACATTTTTTCCAAGTATATAAAGATTTAGAAAAAAAGAAGGTTGATATCGGTGATTGGGGTGACGCAAATGAAGCTTATGAAATTTTAGATAAGTGTATTGAACGTTACGCAAACAGTGAACATAAAGCTAATGGAAATTTTACTATCTAGTAAAATATTTCATTAAAAATACCTTAAGCCTTTCAGTTAGTTCTGAAAGGCTTTTTTATTAGTCGCTGATTTTGTTATATTTACGAACATTAATTAACTAATCAAACAATAATATATGGAATCAATGATGATTTGGATGCCAATAATAATGGCATCTTTAGGTTTAATTTATATGGTCTTTAAAAAGGCTTGGGTGATGAAACAGGATGCAGGTGATGGAAAAATGAAAGAAATTTCAGATCATATTTACGAAGGCGCTTTAGCTTTTTTAAACGCAGAATATAGACTATTAGCAATATTCGTAATAATTGTTAGTGTATTATTAGCAGTTGTTTCCTTCATTGTACCTACAACCCACTGGTTAATCGTTATCGCTTTTATATTTGGAGCTGTTTTTTCTGCCTATGCAGGAAATATAGGTATGAAAATAGCAACTAAAACTAACGTTAGAACAACTCAAGCTGCTAGAACTAGCTTACCAAATGCTTTAAAAATTTCATTTGACGGAGGTACCGTAATGGGATTAGGTGTTGCAGGTTTGGCTGTTTTAGGTTTAACTGCATTTTTCATCTTCTTCTTTCACTTTTTCATGGATGGTTCTTGGACAAATACTACAGACATGACAATTGTATTAGAAACTTTAGCAGGTTTTTCTTTAGGAGCTGAATCTATTGCTTTATTTGCTCGTGTAGGTGGAGGTATTTACACAAAAGCTGCCGATGTTGGTGCAGATTTAGTAGGTAAAGTAGAAGCAGGCATCCCTGAAGATGACCCACGTAATCCAGCTACAATTGCCGATAATGTAGGTGATAATGTAGGTGATGTTGCAGGAATGGGGGCAGATTTATTTGGATCATACGTTGCTACAGTTTTGGCAGCAATGGTTTTAGGCAACTATGTAATTAAAGACATGGGAGGTTCTATCTCAGATGCTTTTGGCGGAATAGGTCCAATTTTATTACCTATGGCAATTGCTGGGGCTGGAATCATTATTTCTATTATTGGAACAATGCTTGTTAAAATAAAAAGTAATGATGCTAAAGAATCTCAAGTAATGGGAGCTTTAAACAAAGGAAACTGGACATCTATCGCTTTAGTTGCTATTTCTTGCTATGGACTTGTAACATGGATGTTACCAGAAACAATGAACATGGAGTTTTTTGGAGAAGGATTGCAAGAAATTTCTTCTATGAGAGTTTTCTACGCTACCCTTGTTGGTTTAATAGTTGGAGCAGTTATTTCTTCTGTTACCGAATATTATACAGGATTAGGAAAATCGCCTATTTTAAAAATAGTACAACAATCTAGCACTGGTGCAGGAACAAATATTATAGCTGGTTTAGCTACAGGAATGATATCTACATTTCCTTCTGTATTATTATTTGCAGGTGCTATTTGGGCTTCTTATGCTTTCGCAGGTTTTTATGGAGTTGCATTAGCAGCTTCTGCTATGATGGCTACAACTGCTATGCAATTAGCTATTGACGCTTTTGGGCCTATTGCTGATAATGCAGGCGGTATTGCTGAAATGAGTGAACAAGAGCCAATTGTAAGAGAACGTACAGATATTTTAGATTCAGTTGGTAATACAACTGCTGCAACGGGTAAAGGTTTCGCTATTGCTTCTGCTGCATTAACATCATTAGCTTTATTTGCTGCTTATGTTACTTTTACAGGAATTGATGGTATTAATATTTTTAAAGCTCCAGTATTAGCTATGTTATTTGTTGGAGGTATGGTACCTGTTGTTTTTTCCGCTTTAGCTATGAACGCTGTAGGTAAAGCTGCGATGGAAATGGTACAAGAAGTTCGTCGTCAATTTAAAGACATTCCAGGTATAATGGAAGGTACTGGTAAACCTGAATATGACAAATGTGTAGCTATTTCTACTGAAGCTTCTTTAAAAGAAATGATGTTACCAGGATTATTAACTATTGGTTTCCCTTTAATTATTGCTTTCGTTCCTATGATTTTTGGAATGAACAACATGGCTATTGCTGAAATGCTAGGTGGTTATATGGCTGGTGTTACAGTTAGTGGTGTATTATGGGCTATTTTCCAAAACAATGCCGGAGGTGCTTGGGACAATGCAAAAAAATCTTTTGAAGCTGGTGTAGAAATCAACGGGGAAATGACATATAAAGGTTCTGATGCACATAAAGCTGCAGTTACAGGTGATACAGTAGGTGATCCATTTAAAGATACTTCAGGACCATCTATGAATATTTTAATTAAATTAACATGTTTAATAGGATTAGTAATCGCTCCAATATTAGGAGGGCACACAGCTACTGATAGTCATGCTTCCAAAAAAATAAAGAAAGAAGTTAACCTTACCATTAACAGCAATGATTTAGCTAAAGCAGTTATTACAACAACTTACACAGATAATGGTGTTGAAAAAACTAAAAAAGAAATAATTGAAGGTTCCTTAGAAGAGGTTGAAAATAAGATCGAAAACATGAAAGGAAAAGGAATTCATGGAGAAAAGCATTTTAAATTAGACAGCTCTAAAGGTGAAACTCAAAAAATGGTAATTCTACATAAACCAAAAAATAAAAGTTAAATTCATAGTATAAAAAACCTTGCTAATAGCGAGGTTTTTTTTATACTCTTTTAAATTGAAAAAGATCTCCTGTTGTTTTTTGAGCCAATTTACTTATTCCTTCTTCAGTTAATTGTAAAATCCTTGGGTATCCACCAGTAACTTGACTATCTTTCATTAAAACAATAAGTGTTCCTGATGGTGTTAACTGAACAGTTCCTGGTAAAACAGCAGATGTTAACATTGAAGACAAAGTATTATTAATTTTTTCTTCTAATCTGTATCCCATTCTATTATTATCTGACGAAATTGTAAACATCATTCTACACAAATTCATTTTTTCTTTTTTAGATAATAAATTAAATTCAGGACCTTCATTACATTCAATAATTTTAGACAAAAAAAAGCTTCCATCTATTTTTATCTTTGAAAAACTTTTTTCATTTGTTTTGCCCAATTGAATAATTGGCAATTGTACTCCTTTATCAATTTTAAAACTAGATGTTATGCCTTTATACATACTCCTACTTCCAAATAACTTTTCAGAACGAATTCCTCCTTTAACCCCAATATAAGTTCTCACTCCATAACCTCTTTTTCCAAAAGACAAAACACTTCCCTTCTCAATAAACAAAGCTGTATTCATAGTCACTTCATTCTCATTTATTTTAACTGAAAAATCTGCACCAGTTACACTTACAATAGCGTCATTTTCAAACAATAATTTACATCCACCGTAAACAACTTCTAATACTGCATCATTAACATTATTATTTAATAAATAATTTGAAAACTTAGCTGAACGAAGATCCATAACTCCAGCCCTGGGAATTCCCATATTACCATATCCAACCCTTCCTAAGTCCTGAATAGTTGTATAAAAACCTGAAGATAAAACTTTAATCATAAATTATTTCTTTATCTGGTACATAGCTTCCTTCTAATATTTTTTTTTCAAGCTCCTTAAACCTTTCTAAGTTAACAGACTTAAAACGAATTTTATCTCCTGACTTAGCAAAACAGGGAGTACTATATTTATGATTAAAAAACAAAACAGGGGTTTTCCCTATAATATTCCATCCCCCTGGGCTCTTAGATGGATACACACCTGTTTGATTTCCACCTATAGCAACAGCTCCTTCAAAAACCTCTAACCTTGGTGTAGCTTTACGGTTCATATAAAGTATTTTGTTTAATCCTCCCAAATATAAAAAACCAGGTAAAAAACCTATAAAGTATACAGTATATAAATTTTGAGTATGAAACTTTATAATTGCATCTATAGTTATATTTTTTGCTCTAGACATTTCTTCTAAATCAATTCCAAACTGAAGATCATAACAAACTGGGATATCCCAAATATATCTTACTTCACTATTTTTTATATTCTCTAGTACATTTATAGCTTTTAGCGATTCTATCTCTAAAGGGATGTCTTTAATATTTTCTTTATAAACAAGAGTTAATGAATGATACCCAACAATACAATCACCTAATACATCCTTTTTTTCAAAACCAATTTTAGTTTTAAAGTTAATGATATCATCTAAAATAACAGTACTAATTTTAGACTCCCACTCTATCAAAAT
This sequence comes from Tenacibaculum sp., assembly GCA_042093175.1. Classification (GTDB taxonomy): domain Bacteria; phylum Bacteroidota; class Bacteroidia; order Flavobacteriales; family Flavobacteriaceae; genus Polaribacter. Next base: position 13,397 of record JBELFC010000045.1, read on the forward strand.
AGCTTTTGCTCCAAATGGCTTATATGATAATTCTTTAAGCAATAGTAATTCCTTTTTTCTCCATTGATTTATAAATATACTTCACTAACTCTATCGCATTTTCAGTATCTCCATGCACACAAAAAGTGTCTGCTTTTATTTTAATCAATTTCCCATTAGTTGTTTTCAACTCTCCTAATGAGAGCATTCTAAAAACATGATCAAAAACTTTACTTTTCTCAGTTATAATAGCATTAGATAAACTTCTAGAAACTAACGTTAAATCATCGTTGTAATTTCTGTCAGCAAATGCTTCATACTTTATTTTAATATTTTCTTTTTCTGCTATCTCAGCAATTTTAGAATTAAAAGGAACATATAAAAAAGTAGCCGGACTTACTTTTAATATTGACTGGACAACTACTTCAGCTATTTCTTTACTCCTAGCTACTATATTGTACAAAGCCCCATGAAGTTTTATGTGATTCAATTCACTTTTTTGAATCTTTACCCTTTCTTTAAGTAAGCTAATTTGCCACTCAATACTTTCTTGAAGCTCTATATTAGAAATACTCATTATTTTTCTTCCAAAATTTTCTTTATCTGGAAATGATGGATGCGCTCCTATTTTAACATTATTTTCTTTTGCTAATTGTATAACAGCATCAATTGTTTCAATGGTACCTGCATGAGCTGTGCATGCAATATTACAAGATGATATAAAAGGCATTAACAAGTCTTCATTACCAATACCTTCACCCACATCACAATTTATATCTATCTTCATATTAAAAAACATTAAGTACTTTTAATATACTTTTCATTCCTAAAAAGACACTGAAAACAAGTATAAAAAAACCTAAAAAGTTTTGAGTTTTTGTATTACTGTATTCACCTAATAAAGATTTTTTATTCATTATCCACAATAACACACCCGCTATTACTGGTAGCAACATTCCATTAGCTACTTGAGCAAATTTTATAATTTCAATCGGTTTAATCCCAAATGAAGAGAACAACACTCCCAGAAACAATATAAATATCCAGACCATTCTAAATTTATTAGATTTTAATCCACCACTCCATCCTAAACAACCTTTAGCAACATAAGCAGCTGCCAATGGTGCTGTAATTGCAGATGTTATTCCTGCAGCAAACATACCAAGCGCCAAAAAATATTTTGCAAACTCTCCATATAAAGGCACTAAACTTTTAGCTAAATCTGTAATACTGCCAACATTTTTTGTTTGAATAGATGCAGCCGAAATAATAATTGCTATCGACACTAATCCTCCCAAAACTATAGAAATTATAGTATCTTTTCGCGCGTATGTTAACCCTTCAGCTGTTTTCCATTTTTCTTTAACTAAAGATGCATGTAAAAACAAATTATACGGAACCACAGTAGTACCTATTAAACCTATGATAGTTAATAGACTTTCTTCAGGAAATTTAGGAACAAACAACCCTTTTAGTATTTCTACTAAATTAGGTTTTGTAATTAATGCGGTAATTAAAAAAGAAAAACTCATTAGTAAAACTAGAGTTATCAATGTTTTTTCTAAAAATTTATAATTCCCAATAAACAACAATGTAAAAGCAATCACACCTATAATAAAACTCATTAAGTTAACAGAAAAACCTCCTATTTGAAATACCATTTTTCCAAAAATGGTTTCTAAACCTAAAATCCCTCCACTAATATTACCTGCTTCATAAGAAGCATTTCCTACCACTATTGCTGATAAAATTAAAACTGTTATTATCTGCCTTAAAAAAGGACTGTTAATCTCACTTCTAATAACTTCAGAAAGTCCTTTTTGAGAAATAATCCCTAATCTGGCTGCCATTTCTTGTAATATAATTGTAGCTATAATTGACACCAACATTGCCCACAATAAATTCATTCCGAAATTAACCCCAGCTAACGTACATAATGTTACTGTTCCTGGACCAATAAAAGCTGCTGCTACTAGAGTTCCTGGTCCAATGTTTTTAAGCCAATTTTTAATCATAAAATACTTTTTAACAGCTATAAATGTAGCGATAAAGTATTAATTATAGTTTTAAAGATAATCCACAAGAAAAACCTGTATTACATTTAAGTTTCTATTCGGTTTCTTATTTTTGCATAATGTTAAGAGTAATTCGTAAATTTTCAATAGAAAACCCAACAGTATTTAAAAAGCAATTATTTCTTTGGGCTAAACAATTTGAAACTGCAATTTGGTTAGATTCTAATAACCATGATCAAACATATAGCTCTTTTGATAGTGCTCTTGCTGTTGATGAGTTTACAGCTATCAAAACTGACCATCATGAAGCTTTTAATAAATTAAAAGAATACCAATCGTATACTAATGATTATATTTTTGGATATATTTCTTATGATGTTAAAAACGATGTAGAAAAACTACATTCTAAAAACTTCGATGGCCTTCATTTTCCTGATTTATTTTTTTTTCAACCTCAAAAAATAATTTTTATAAGAGGTAATACAGTTGAATTTCATTATTTACAAATGATTGATGATGAATTAGAAGAAGATTTTGAAGAAATTTTTGAAACAAACATTAATCTACCCAATAAAGACATATCGTTAGAAAATGATATTAAAATAAAACTTAGAATTCATAAAGACGAATACCATAAAAAAGTTTCCCAAGTTTTAAAACATATTCATCGAGGGGATATTTATGAAGCTAATTTTTGTCAAGAATTTTACGCAGAAAACACCGATATTGATCCGCATCAAATATATATTCACTTAAACGAAATTTCTGAACCTCCTTTTGCAACTTTTTTGAAGCACGAAAATCTTTATTTATTATCAGCAACACCTGAAAGATATATTAAAAAAGAAGGAAATAAAATTATTTCCCAACCTATAAAAGGTACCGCTAAACGATTAATTAATAAGATTGATGATGATAAAATTGCTTTTGACTTAGCTCGAGATGAAAAGGAACGTTCTGAGAATATCATGATTGTTGATTTAGTTAGAAACGACTTGTCAAAAACAGCTAAAAAGGGAAGTGTTAACGTTGAAGAATTGTGTAAAGTATACTCGTTTAAGCAAGTACATCAAATGGTTTCAACAATCGTTTCTGAAATAAATTCAACAACACATCCTGTGGATGTTATCAAAGATACTTTTCCTATGGGGAGTATGACCGGAGCACCAAAAGTATCTGCTATGAAAATCATTGAAGAATTAGAAGAAACTAAAAGAGGATTATATTCAGGTACTGTTGGATATTTTACTCCTAATGGAGATTTTGATTTCAATGTTGTAATTCGTAGCATTCTATATAACGTTGATAAAAAATACGTTTCATATTCAGTAGGAGGAGCTATCACAGCTAAATCTACTCCTGAAAAAGAGTATGAAGAATGCTTATTAAAAGCAAAAGCAATGAAATACGTTTTACTTAATTCAAAGTAGTTTTACTTATATTTACTGAAAATATGATCATAGAGCAAGAGAAGAAATTTAATCATGTACTTTCTAAAATTGAAGGGGCAATTAATGAACAAAGTTTTTTTAATATGTTTTTAGAAACATATCCTGAAGATTGGAAACAATTAAAAATTACATTCTCAAAATTTAAACGAAGTAAACAATTTGGTAGAACAATTCCACTACCAAGACCAGAACAATCTTTAAGAAAAGAGATTAGACAATGGTTACAAAAACAATAATTTATGACACATCAAGAGTTTAATTTCAACTATCATAAAACTAATTTTTTTGGTCAATTTTGGAAACCCAAAAAAACAAAAGCTATTGTTGTAATTGTTCACGGAATGGGAGAACATTCAGGGCGTTACATTCATGTTGCTAAAAAACTAACTGATAATGATTTTGGAGTAATAACTTTTGATCATTTTGGACATGGTAAAACAACTGGTAAAAGAGGTCATAACCCAAATTACGATGCTGTTTTAGAAAGTATTTCAAAACTAATTGATAAAGCCAAAGACATTTTTGGAAACAAAAAAGTTTTTTTATACGGTCACTCCATGGGAGGTAATGCTGTAATTAATTATACGCTGCGTAAAAAACATAATTTACAAGGTATCATTGCTACTAGTCCATTTCTAAAATTAGCTTTTCAGCCACCAAAATGGAAAATTTCTCTTGGAAAAATCATGCAAAAAATAGCTCCATCTATAACTTTAGGGAATGAGTTAGATCCTAATGATATTTCCAGAGATGCAAATGAAGTTAAAAAATATATTAACGATCCTTTGGTACATGACAAAATTAGTCCAAACTTTTCTTTAACTTTTATAGACTCTGGAGAATGGGCTATTAATAATGCTTCTTTGTTAAAAACACCAGCGTTTTTATTACACGGAATTGATGATAAAATAATTGATTATAAAGGTACTAAAGCTTTTGCTGAAAATTCAAACACAGCTACTTTGAAACTTTATGAAAATGGGTATCATGAATTACACAATGATTTATGTAAAGAAGAAATGCTACAAAACATTGTTGATTGGTTAAACCAACAAGTTTAATTTTTTAGTATCAATGGTAAATAAATTTAAACAACATCTTACTTCAAGCTTTCCTTTTTTAGAAGGTAAAAAAATACTTGTAGCTATTTCTGGTGGAGTTGATAGTGTTGTTTTAACTCATTTACTTCAAAAATTAAACTACAATATCTCTTTAGCTCATTGCAATTTTCAACTAAGAGAAAAAGAAAGCGATTTAGATGAGCAATTCATAATAAAGCTCGGAGACAAATTTAATGTAGACACTTTTACTATAAAATTATCAACACGAGAGTATCAAGATAAAAACAAATTATCAACACAATTAGCGGCTAGAGAGTTACGCTACAATTGGTTTTATGAAATATTAGAAAAACAAAAAATTGATTATGTAGCAACTGCACATCATTCTAATGACAACCTAGAAACGTTCCTTATCAACTTAACTCGTGGAACTGGTTTAGAAGGCTTAACAGGAATTCCACCTATAAATGGTAAAATCATACGCCCTTTATTAAAGTTTTCTAGAGAAGAAATTTTAAATTACGCAACGTTAAACAACATTGAATGGAGAGAAGATGTTAGTAATTCAGAAACAAAATATCTAAGAAATAAAATACGACATAACATAGTTCCTCTTTTAAAAGAGATCAACCCAAATCTCATTAATTCTTTCAATAATACAAGTACTTTTCTTAAACAGAGTCAACAAATTGTAGATGATACTGTAAAGCAAAAATCTTTAGAGATAATATCTAATGATGGTGAAATAATAAAATTTAACATTAAAAAAATAAAAGAGATCTCTAACCCAAGAGCCTATTTGTATCATTTTCTTAAAAAATATGGTTTTACAGAATGGAACGATGTTTTTAACTTAATTTACGCTCAAACTGGAAAAGTACTAACAACAAAATCACATACATTGTTGAAAGACAGAGATTTTTTATTACTTTTACCCTCTGATAAATTTATAAATACTGAAAATCAGCTAGTTACAATAAATCGTAATGATTCAAAAGTCAGTTATCCAATAAATTTATTATTTAAAAACGTTCAAAAAACAACATCTTTAGATAAAAATACTATTTATGTTGACAAAAATTCACTAAATTACCCCCTCACTCTGCGTAAGTGGAATGATGGTGATTTTTTTTACCCTAAAGGAATGCTTGGTAAAAAAAAAGTTAGTAAGTATTTTAAGGATGAAAAATTATCACTAATTGAAAAACAAAATATATGGATACTTTGTTCTGGTAAAAATGAAATAATATGGATTTTAGGGAAACGACAAGACAGGCGCTTCCTACCATCAGACAAAACTATCAATATGTTGCAAATAAGTATATATAAACCCCTGTAAACAATTATAGAATGAAAAAACTCTTTACTCTTATTTTATTTTTTATAGGTTTCGTTACTTTCTCCCAAACTGATGATAACCCTATATTGGTTACTCCAACAGTTGAAAAAGTTTCAGATACTGAATATGATTTAATCTTCAACATAACTATTGCTGATGATTGGCACCTGTATTCCCAATACAATCCAGAAGATGCCTCTTTACCAATGACAATAACACCTTCAGAAGGTCAATTACTTGAAAGTGGTGAAGCTAAAATAACGCCTGCAAAAGGTGAGTCTGGCTATACTTTAAATGGTAAAGCCAAGGAAAGTGAAACTGAAACTGAATTCAGTGAAATTTGGGGAAAGGATGAAATTTTCTTCGTTGAAGAAGCAACATTGGTTCAACGTATAACTGTAACTGACGCATCTTTAACACAAATAACTCTTAACTTAGATGCACAGGTTTGTAAGGAATACTGTTTACCATTTGATGAAGATTTTACATTTTCTTTAACTGGAGAAGCTGTAGAACAGACTGTAGTTGAGGTTAGTGATAAAAGTAAATCTTTATCACAATCATTAAAATTAGATTTAAAAAATACTGTTTTACTTAAAAGTTCAACTGATAAAGCTGGTGATGATAAAGACAGTAGTTTACTAAATATATTCTTATTAGGATTTGTAGGTGGATTGCTAGCATTTTTAACTCCTTGTGTTTTTCCAATGGTTCCTTTAACTGTATCTTTCTTTACAAAGAAAACGGAACAAAAAGGAAAAGGATTAGGAAGTGCATTATTATACGGATTTTTTATTATTCTTATTTATGCATTATTAAGTGTTCCTTTCCATTACTTAGACACATTAGATCCAGAAATATTAAATAATATATCTACGAATGTATGGTTAAACGTATTTTTCTTTGCTGTATTAATATTCTTTGCTGGATCATTCTTTGGTTTCTACGAAATAACTTTACCAAGTTCATGGAGTAATAAAGCTGATAGTGCTTCTAGTATAGGGGGTATTATAGGAATTTTCTTTATGGCTTTGACTCTTGCTATAGTTTCTTTCTCTTGTACAGGACCAATATTAGGATCTTTATTAGCAGGTTCATTAACCTCTAGTGGAGGGGCAATGCAATTAACAGCTGGTATGACTGGATTTGGTGTAGCACTAGCATTACCTTTTGCTTTATTTGCTATGTTCCCAGGTTGGTTGAATACATTACCAAAATCAGGAGGATGGTTAAATACTGTAAAAGTTATTTTAGGATTCTTAGAACTTGCTTTTGCATTTAAATTTTTATCGAATGCTGATTTAGTAGGACACTGGGATTTACTAAAGCGTGAAGTATTCATTGGTATTTGGGCACTTTTAGCCTTATTAATGGCTTTATATTTATTTGGATTCATAGGCAAGAAATACGGAAAAATTTCTCTTTTCAGAGTTCTTTTGGGTATTTGTTCTTTAGGACTTGCTGTATATTTAGCTCCTGGTGTTATGGAAAAACCAGCTTGGAGTCAAAGTAAGTTATTAAGTGGTTTTGCTCCTCCTCAGTTTCACAGTATATACCAACAAGACAACAAATGTCCTTTAAACCTAAATTGTTTTAAAGATTTTAATGAAGGAGTTGCTTACGCAAAATCTGTAAACAAACCTATTTTATTAGATTTTACAGGTTGGGCTTGTGTAAACTGTCGTAAAATGGAAGAAAATATTTGGAGTCAACCAGACGTTTACTCGGTATTAAGTAATGATTACGTATTAATTTCATTATATGTTGATGATAACGAAAAGATGCTACCTAAAGACGAACAATTTGATTACATCAAACCTAATGGTAAAGTAAAAAGAATTAGAACTTATGGTGATAAATGGGCTACATTTCAGATTGCAAACTTCAAGACTGCATCTCAGCCATTCTATGTTTCGTTAAGTCCTGATTTAGAAATATTAAATACTCCTGAACAATATACCGACAAGGACACTTATCTTAAGTGGTTAAAGTCTGGTTTAGATCGTTTCAAGGATAATTAACAACTATATATTACAAAAAAATAAAAGCCTCTTTTTAAAAAGAGGCTTTTTTGATGGTTAATTTATAAAAACTAATTATTTAAAAAGGTCCAAATACGCATTCTATCTCTGCACAATGCCTACCATAATCTATACATACATTATGTGGTTTACACTGCTTTCTTCCTCCATTAATTTGAACTTGTTTTTCTTTTGTTAAAGGTTCTCCCAAATTTAAAATTTGTTTTTTCATAATTATAAAATTAAAATAGTTTGTTAATCCTTGAACATTAAAGACACTCAAGGCATGTGTCTATATCATTACGAGAGAAACTAAATTAATAACTCCTCTCTTTATAGTTTTTTAGAATTTAACCCCCTTAACATAAATCTGGATACACATCACAAATACTCTCTAAAGGTGGTTCCTCTTCTTTACGAACACAACCACCATCACATGGTGCATTAATTATATTATCATGTGCGTCACATTTGCATTGAGGGTAATAAAATGTTCCACTATATCCTCCAGTTATATTTTTTTGATTGGCTATTGTTAACGTTTTTCCTATACTTAAAACTTGCTTTTTCATTTTTTGATTTTTAAAAATTATTGATTTTT
>JBELFC010000046.1:0-21092 GCA_042093175.1 Tenacibaculum sp.
CACTTCCATAGAAATTCTGGATTAATTATAGATACGAAAGCAAGTTTAAAAGCAAATGGAACTTTAAACAAAAAAATAGTCTTTCAAGGAGATAGATTAGAACATAGTTTTAAAGATGTTCCAGGGCAATGGGGTACAATATGGATGCGAGCTGGAAGTAAGGAAAATGTATTAAACAATACTTTAATAAAAAACGGAATTGTTGGTGTTTTAGTAGACAGTATAGGGCATAATAGCACTCCTACTTTAACTATTAAAAACACAGAGATTTATAACAACTCAAGTTATGGGATTTTAGGTAGAAACACCAATATATTAGGTGAAAATTTAGTTATTGGAAATACAGGACAATCCTCTTTGGCTTGTACATTTGGTGGCACTTATAATTTTACTCATGCTACCTTCTCTAATTTTTGGAACAACAGTTTACGACAGCTACCTGCTGTTTTAGTTAATAACTTTATAGTTTTCACGAATAGTAATGGTCAAGAAAACACTTTAACAAGAGATTTATTTGCAGCTAATTTCACTAACTGTATTATTGATGGCAATAACAATATTGAATTTATTTTAGATAAAAGTGATAAAAGTTTATTTAATTATAACATAAAGAACTGTATGATTAAATTTAATGACATTAATAATAGCTTTACAAATAATCAAGAGTTAAAATTTGACAACACTGTTCATTATCAAAATATTTATTTAAATAAATCTTCAAATTTTAAAGATGTTTTCTCTAATAGTTTTATTATTGGAGATAAAAGTGAAGCTATTAACAAAGGAATCCCTACTACAGTTACTTCTGATATTCTTGGTGTTAACAGAGCAACAAATATAGATTTAGGTGCATATCAACACATTACTTTTTAAATTCAATCACAAACACACCTCACATAACTAACCTCTAACTACCACTACTACATACAGATACATTCTTTTTTATCAATTAATAATTACTAAAAAAATTAGTTTAAATTTTTCAATATTTTATAAAATCTTCAATAAAATAAAGGCTTCTGCTAGATAGTTTTTGTTAAAAAAGTTGTTTTTTTAAGAATAAATTAAGATTTTAGCGACTAATTAATTCAAATAATTATATAATGAGAACAAAGTTTAATGGAATTTTAACGCTCTTGTTAGCGTTTCTTGTTCATGTTACCTATGCGCAAGATAAAGTCATTTCAGGTACTGTTTCAGATGAATCTGGTCCTTTACCTGGGGTTACTATTTTAAAGAAAGGTACCACAAATGGTACTGAGACAGATTTTGATGGTAATTATTCTTTAAAAGTTAAAACAGGTGATATTCTTGTTTTTAGCTTTGTAGGAATGAAAACTGCTCAAAAGGTTGTTGGATCTTCGAATAGAATTGATATCACGTTACAAAATGACAATCTTCTTGATGAAGTTGTGGTTGTAGCATATGGTACTCAAAGTAAAAAAGCTATTGTAGGTTCGGTTTCTATTTTAAATAATGAGATTATAGAAAAGCAACAAGTAGTATCTGTTACCAATGCACTTCAAGGTAGTGTTCCTGGGGTAAATATTATTTCTGCTGGGGGTCAACCTGGTGATAATCCAACGATTCGTGTTCGTGGTGTAGCTTCGATTAATGCAGATGCTTCTCCACTTATCGTTTTAGATGGTACTCCTTATAATGGTAACATTAACTCTATTAGTTCTGATCAAATTGAGTCTATGACAGTATTAAAAGATGCTGCTTCTACTGCTCTTTATGGATCTAGGGGTTCAAACGGGGTAATCTTAATTACTACTAAGAAAGGTAAATTTAATGCACCTACAAGAGTAACTGTTAGATCTTCAGTTGGTTTCGCTAATCAAGCTGTTAAGCCTCATGAATTAATGAGTACTGATGATCAGTTTAGATATACTTGGGAAGCAATTAGAAATACTAATCAGTATGTAAATGGTCAATCTGCAGCTTTAGCTGGAACTAATGCATCTAATTCTTTAGTATCTGGTCTTGGTTACAACCCTTACGGACCAAGTGTTCCTAATCCAGTAGATGCTAATGGTAACCTTGTTACTTCTAACAAATTATGGGATACTGATTGGAGAGCTTTATTATTTAATGATTCTGCTATTAGAACAGAGCATGGTTTAACTGCATCTGGTGGTAGTGAAACTTCTAGTTTCTTCTTCTCAGTTAATTACTTAGATCAAGAAGGTACAATTTCAAAATCTGATTTTGAACGTGTTACTACTAGGTTAAACTACTCAGGTAAGTTAAAAGATTGGTTAGAATTAGGTTTCAATACTTCTTATTCTACATCAAGCCAAAATAACCCTACACAATCTGGAAATTCTTTCCAAGCTGCAACACAATGGACTACAAGTGTATCTTCATTATACCCTGTATATAGAAGAGATGCAAACGGTCAATTAGTGTTAGACAACAAAGGAAATAAAATTTTTGATTACGGTAATACTGCAGGTCAAGCAGTAAACGGAACAAGAGCTGTTTTTGAAGGAGAAAATGGATATGGTGCGCTTTTTAACTATATCAATACTAATAAGCGTGATAACTTACAAGCTAACGGACATATTCAATTTAACTTAACTGAAGATTTAAACTTTAGATCTACTTTAGGTTATGAAAAAGTAATTTTTGATTCTTATGCATATGTTCATAATGAATTTGGATTTGCTGCTAATGTTGGTGGTAGAGTTACACAAAATAGAAACATTACTTCTACTCTTAACTTTATTAATGCTTTAAATTATTCTAAGACATTTGGAAATCATAGTGTTTCTGCTAGTTTAATTCAAGAGGCATACAAATTAAAAACTGAAGGTTTAAATGCTCAAGGTGTTGGATTTTTACCAAACGTACAAGTTTTAGATGGTAGTACAACTCCAGAAAATGTTGGTGGATTTATCAATGAGGAAAGATTAGAATCTTATTTAGGTAGACTTTCTTATAACTTTAATGAAAAGTATTATGTTGAAGGATCATACAGACGTGATGGTTCTACAAAATTTGATGAATCAGTTAGATGGGGTGATTTCTTCTCTGTTGGTGGTTCATGGATATTATCAAACGAATCTTTCTTAGAGGGTAATGATATTATTAACTACTTAAAATTAAAAGGTTCTTATGGTGAATTAGGTAACAATAGAGGTATTGGAAATTTCCCATATTTATCGTTATTTAATACTGGATGGAATGAATTAGCTAACACAGGAGTTATTTTAGGTTCTGTATCTGATCCTGTTTTAACTTGGGAGAAAACTTCTTTATCAAATATTGGTTTAGACTTTGGTATACTTAACAACAGAATTAACGGTAGTGTTGAATATTACAACAAAAAATCTATCGATTTAATATATGATGTTCCATTACCTTTCTCTACTGGTAACTCAAGCATTAGAACTAATGCTGGTTCTATAGGAAACTCTGGGGTTGAGGTTAACTTAAACTCTCAAAATATTGTTAATGATAACTTTGAATGGAATACAAACTTAAACTTAACATTCCAGAAAAATGAAATCCTTGAATTAACTCAAGATCAATTCATTAACGGAACAAAATTATGGAAAGTAGGAAATTCTTTATATGAATTCTTTATTCGTGAATATGCTGGTGTTGATCCTGCTACTGGAGAAGCTTTATGGTACAGAGATGATGCTAATGGTAATAAAGTAACTACAAATGATTATAGTGTTGCTACAAGATATCAAACAGGTAAAGAATCTTTACCAGATATCGTTGGTGGTTTAACAAACTCTTTTAAATACAAAAACTGGGATTTAAACATCTTAATGAACTTTAGTTTAGGAAGTTATGTATATGACTCAACTTACGCTGGTTTAATGGGTGGTTTTGAAAACTTAGGTAGAGCTGCGTCACCTGACTTAGTAAATCGTTGGCAAAATCCTGGAGATGTTACTGACATTCCTCGTTTACAAGCTAGTAATAATGATTTTAGTGCTCAATCTGATAGGTTTTTATTTAAAAACGACTATTTAAGAGTTAAAGCTTTAACACTTGGATACTCTTTGCCAACAGATGTTGTAGAAAGAGCTGGATTAAGTAGATTCAGAATTTATTTCCAAGGGGACAATTTACTAACTTTCCAGAGTCATAAAGGTATTGACCCTGAACAAAGTTTAGCGGGTACAACAAATAGTAGATCTTTTAATCAAAGAATTTATTCTTTTGGAATTAATTTAGAATTATAAAAACATTAAAAAGATGAAAAAAAATTTAACACGTTTCGTCACATTACTGGTAGTAGCGGTTGCTATGGTTAGCTGTAATGATGATTTTTTAAATGACCCTAAACCAACTGCTTCGGTAACTAATGAAGTAGTATTTGGTTCAAGAGCTGGAGCTGACGCATTTGTTTCAGGTATCATGAGAAGATTTAGAGGACAATTTACTTCAACAGATGCTGCTGGAGTTAACTCTATTTACTATGCAAGAACTGTAAAAGGTAATGATATTATTCAACGTAATACTTGGTTTACTTTTGATTATGAAAATGATAACAGAGAGCCTACGTACAGAAGAACTCGTTTTGCTTGGCAATATCCTTTTTACATGATTAACCAAGCTAACGCTTTAATTAATGGAGCTAATGCTTCAACTTTATCTGCAACGGATAAAAAGCAAATCGTTGGTCAAGGTAGAGCAATTAGAGCTTTCTTTTACTTTCAATTAGCTATGGAGTTTCAACATACTTATACGTATGACAAAACTTTACCAGCACCTCCTATTTACACAGACTTATCTACTGTAGGTAAGCCAATGAGTACTTTAGAGGATATGTATAAAGTAATTGTTGATGATTTAGTATATGCTACTCAAAATTTAGATGCAAGTAGATTAGCAAAATCTTACATCAATCAAAATGTTGCTTATGGTATTTTAGCGAGAGTATACCAAACTATGAATAACTGGACTGGTGCAGAAAATGCTGCTAGAATGGCTTATGGTGGTGGTTCTCCTGCTAGTGTTTTAAATGGTAGTTATAACGCTGGATTTAACGATATTTCAAATTCTGAGTGGATTTGGGGTAGCGCACAAAGTACTGACCAATCTAACTATTATTGGGGAGCTCCTCACGCACATGCTGATCATTATGTATTATCATATTCTGGTACTTTCATAAACAACGATTTTGTTGCTTTATTTAGTCCTAGTGATGTTAGAAACATATTTGTTAGAGCTTATGGTGTTCCTGCTACTGATTATAGAAACTACGTAACTAGAAAGTTTACTTTCAAGTTTGATTCTGATCACCCTATTATTAGAACAGCTGAAATGTTATTAGTTGAAGCTGAAGCTAAATACCATAATAGTGACGCAACTGGAGCTCACAATTTATTATTTGCTTTACAGTCTCAAAGAGATCCTTTAGCTGTTAAATCATCTAACACTGGACAAGCTTTACTTGATGAAATTCTTGTTGAAAGAAGAAAAGAGTTATATGCTGAGATAGGTGTTGAATGGTTTGATGCAAAAAGATACAGAAAAGGTATTACAAGAACTGGAAACCAAAGAATTATGACTTCAGCTAGTTTAACTGCTGATGATAAAAGATTTTTCTTAAAAGTTCCACAGGCTGAAATCGATGCAAATGATGCTATCGATGATAGTGTTAATACGAACAGATAATCTTTTTATCTTTTAAAATAAATAAGACCACCTCTTAAAAGAGGTGGTTTTTTTATACTATAAATTAACTACATTTGCATCATGGAAGAAAATACAGTAATTTTTGGTATTAGAGCAATTATTGAAGCAATTGAAAGCGGTTCATCAATAAATAAGGTATACCTTCAAAAAGGATTAAGAGGTGATCTATTTTTTCAATTAGAAAAATTAGTTAAAAAGAATAAAATTTCAACTAGTGTTGTGCCTAATGAAAAGTTAGATCGTCTTTCTAAACATAGCAATCATCAGGGGGCTGTTGCAAAAATTTCACCTGTAGAGTTCCATGATCTAGAAAACTTAATAGAAACTACACTTGAAAATACCGATAAGCCTTTATTCCTATTGTTAGATCAAGTTTCTGATGTAAGAAATTTTGGAGCTATTATTAGAACTGCTGAATGTACAGGTGTTCATGGAATAATAATTCAAAAAGGAGGTAGTGCACCTGTAAATGCTGAAACAATAAAAACTTCAGCAGGAGCAGCATTTAAGATACCTATTTGTAAGGTTGATCATATTAAAGATGCTATTTTTCAATTAAAAGCTGCAGATATTAAAATAGTTTCTGCTACTGAAAAAACAGAAGATTCTATTTATGACATCAATTTTAATCAACCATTAGCTATTATAATGGGATCAGAACATAAAGGAGTTAGTAATTCTGTTCTAAAACTTTCAGATTATAAAGCGAAATTGCCATTACTTGGTGAAATAGAATCACTGAATGTATCTGTTGCTTGTGGTGCGTTTTTATATGAAACTGTAAGACAACGTTTATAAAGTATATAACCTAATTATCAGAAATAAAAAACAACCTTAATTCGTTCAATTAAGGTTGTTTTTTTCTGATAATGCTTTTATTTTATTCTTCTTCTATGTAAATATACTTATAGTTAATTTCTTTTAAGCTTTCTATTTCCTCATCATCAATAATTTCAGGAGGTAAATAATTCCCTTTATCGTCAAACATTTCATCAAATTCAGTTTTAGAGAACTGAAAATTTTCTTTAACAATACCTTCTTTTCTAAAAATAAATGAAAAAACACTTCCTATTAAGAAACCTGATAAGTGCCCTTCCCATGATATTCCTTCTTTAATTGGCAAAACATACCAAACCATACTACCATATAGAAAAATAATAACTAATGATACTGCTATCAATCTAAAATGTTTTTTTATTATTCCGCTAAAAAAAGTAAAACTAAAAAGTAAATAAACAACACCACTAGCTCCTATATGATGTGCTTCTCTTGCAATTAACCATGTAAGAACCCCAGTTAGTAAACCACCATAAATTAAAACTTTGTATGCAACTTTATTATAAAAGAAAAAAAGTATTGATGATAATACAAATAATGGTATTGAATTATTAAATAAATGACTTGTATCACTATGAATAAATGGAGATAGTATTACCCCCCTAACACCTTTTAAAGTTCTTGGAAAAACACCATACTTATTAAAATTAAACCCAAATTTAATTTCAATCCAATAGACAAGCCATATTAAGATTACAAAACTTAATGGGATTAAAAACAAACTATTTGAGCCTTTTAATTCATCTTTATCATTCATATCATAAAAATAGCAAAAACACTTCCAAATAAATAAACCTGAAAAAATGACATATAATAGAAATCATTATAATTAGATCCAACCAATCAAATTATTACAAATATTGTTAACTTTGAAATTAAATTAGGAAACTTCTATAATGACTCAGCCATTAGCAGAACGCATAAGACCAAAATCACTGAATGATTACATCAGCCAACAACATTTAGTGGGTGAAAAAGGAATTTTAACTAACCATATTAAGCAAGGAATAATACCTTCTTTGATTTTATGGGGCCCTCCAGGTATTGGAAAAACAACTTTAGCAAACATTATAGCAAATGAATCTGGAAGACCTTTTTATACCTTAAGCGCTATAAGTTCTGGTGTTAAAGATGTACGAGAAGTAATTGAAAAAGCTAAAAAAAGCGGTGGTCTATTCACTCAAAAAAATCCTATTTTATTTATTGATGAAATTCATCGTTTTAGTAAATCTCAACAAGATTCTTTATTAGGTGCTGTAGAAAAAGGTTGGGTTACCCTTATTGGAGCAACAACCGAGAATCCAAGTTTTGAAGTTATCCCTGCCCTACTATCAAGATGCCAAGTTTATATTTTAAATTCATTTGATAAAGATGATTTAATCTCTTTATTAAAAAGAGCAATGGTTGAAGATGAACTCATTTCAAATAAAGAAATCACCCTTAAAGAAACTGATGCTTTATTACAAGTTTCGGGAGGAGATGCAAGAAAACTATTAAACATATTTGAATTATTGGTTTCTGCAGAAGATAAAATTGAGGTTACAAATGAATTAGTTTTAAAAAATATTCAAAAAAACACTGTTAAATACGATAAAACAGGAGAACAACATTATGACATTATTTCAGCATTTATAAAATCAATCAGAGGTAGTGATCCAAACGCTGCTGTTTATTGGCTAGCAAGAATGATAGAAGGTGGTGAAGATGTAAAGTTTATTGCTCGTAGATTATTAATACTTGCATCCGAAGATATAGGTAATGCAAATCCAACTGCTTTAATTTTAGCAAACAATACATTTCAAGCTGTTTCAATTATAGGCTTACCTGAATCTCGAATTATTTTAAGCCAATGTGCAATTTACTTAGCAAATTCTGCAAAAAGTAATGCTTCGTATATGGCTATTGGTGAAGCTCAAAATTTGGTTAAAACAACTGGTGATTTATCTGTTCCTTTACATTTAAGAAATGCACCAACTAAGTTAATGAAAGATTTAAATTATGGTAAAGATTATCAATACTCTCATAACTATCAAGGAAACTTTGTAGAACAAGAGTTTTTACCTAATGAAATAAAAGGTACTAAATTATATGAACCTGGAAACAATTCTCGTGAAAATCAATTCAGGGAATTATTAAAACAACGTTGGAAAGACAAGTATAAATATTAGAAAATGTGAACCCTAAAACTTAATCGTATAGTGCTTAACTACTTTTGTAGTATTTTCATAATATTCAACTATCCATTTGTCTTTATTTTTAAATAAAATACCTTTTTTATTTTTTAAAACATAAACATCCTTAACGCTAGTATTTAAAATTTGATAAACCTTTTCAGGTTTTGTATTCACTAATTGAAAACCATTATTAATAGGTTGAGCATATAAAACATTGTTATCAGTATTCATGCTTTTGGTTATATCAACTACTTTTACCTTTTTAACAATAGGTGTAATTAATTCTTTTTTAGGAATACCCACCACCTTCACATCTAAAGGCACATATTTATATTTTAATGCCTTGACGGACTTAAAAGCATTTCTAATAGCTTGATGGTATCCCCTTTTATAATCTTTTAATTTACTCTTCCCTACTTTTGAAGAGAACACAATATTATTATAACAATCTTTTAACTGAACAATACTCTTAACAGTAAACATTCCTGAATCATCCTTTATACTACCAGTTAATGCTAAACATCTGTTATCTCCTAATTCTTTAGGTAATTTCTCATTATCTAAAAAAACAGTGAAACCAGATTTTTCGAATAAAAATTTTGTCAAAGAATTCGCTTTGTACTGATCTTCCTTTTTTAAGAAATCAAACCTCGTAGGAACTATAACATATTTGTAATTATTTACCTTTTTTTGACAAAAAACTGTTGTGGTTATAAAAAATAAAACAAAAAATATTTTTTTCATTACTTAAAAATTAAATTTACTCCAATTTGAAATGAAGCTTGATTAGCATCAGCAATATCGGTAATTTTAAACAAATTATCTACCATTCCAAATACATTAACTTTTCCTAACTTTGCAGAAACACCTATCCCTAAATTACTGTAAGAAAAATCATCAACAGTATATGTTACTTTTCCTTTTACACTTTCAAATAATCTTTTTTCAAGAAAACCTGTTAAAGCAAACTTAGGACCATTTGGTCTTATAACAGAAAATAGCTGAGCACCAATAGCATTATCAAAATAGTCATTATAAGATATATCATGGCAATTTTCTTCTCTTCTAGATTTACCCCAACTATGTTTAATAGAACTATTAAATTTTATGGGCCTCGCTACTGTATATGACTCTTTATTTTCTGCTCTTGGAACTTGTTGTCTAAATTCATTGTCTATGTCTCCCCAATAATCGGGATTTGTAGCATCGTATTGAAATTCAATTCCAGAAAAAACAAAATCTCCTATCATTGTTCCATTTCTTACATCTTGAGAATAACTGATAAACCCTACATCTAATAAACTTGCAGTAATTTCGGTTTGATCATTTAGTTTATACGTAAATCCAATATCTACTCCTAGTCCTAAATTTCCTCCAAAAAAAGTTCTACCTAATAATGTACCAGCAGAAAGATTTGATTCATTATTTTCATCATAAATACCAGAGCTATTTCCTGTTATATTTATATTGTTTAAATAATGAGAATAAATATTATTTTGCCCTAATCTAGTTGTAAAACTTCCTGTATTACCAGTAGAAGTTACATTTACTGCTCCAGAATAAATTTTCAATCTAGTTCCAACTGTTAGTTTTTTATTTAACGTTCTTGAAATACCAAAGTGTAAAACCCCTATAAACTCTGCTTTTACAGAAGCCTGAGATAATAAAAAACTTCTATTTACATTTGAAGCATTTCCTTCATTAATTAAACTCAATATATCTTTAGGTATAGTAGCAAATGCATCCATTTCGGTATAAAAACCTGCTGTAATATAATCTCTTTCATTTAATTTATACCCTCCATTTAAAACTTCTATTTGAGAATTTACCTGTATATAATCGTTCTCTGATAACTTATTAAGAGCATCTCTATATTTAGTAGTAAAATCAACACCGTCATTTCTAAACACATCAGCTAGAGTAACACCAGTTATACCAACATTAGTTGATATATTTGACATTAATGGAATTCCAACATGGTACTTATAATTTGTTACCGCTCCTGGGTTTAATAATAATGTTTGAGGTATTTCATCAAAACCATATAAAATTTGTTTGTTTTGACCATAAGAATTTGACATAACTCCAAAAAGAGTTATTAAAATAATTAATAACTTTTTCATTAGTTTATTTTAAAATAAAAGGTTCCTGCTGATTTAAAAGTAAACACTTTACGCTCGTTAATATTTATAATAGACCCATCTGAACTTGGAAGCAATTCTAATATTACTTCTATCCTTTTAGAGTTCAAAATACTATTATTAACACTCAAGTCAATTTCTTCTTTATACTTATAATTTAGAGTATTTTCAGGAACAGCTACTTGTCGTAACCTAAATGTTTCGGTACCTGCACCGTCTAAAAACCTGAAATCTACTGTAAATCTTCTATTAAAAGGATTGTCAATTTCAAAATCAACATCTATCTTTACTAGATCGTCAGTTACAGAGTTTTCGAAAACGAAAAAATTCGAAGTATCAGTTATACGTGTAATTTCTGTACCTGTTGGACTTACAAAAGTAGTTTGCTCCAATTTTGTATACGCCAATGAAGCTACAAATGTTGGTGATATTTCAAGATTCTGTGCTTGATCAAAATCTAAATCTTTTACACAAGAAGTGAAAAAAATAAGTGTTGCACAACAAATAACTTTAAACAAACTTTGTTTCATCATAATTAGTATAGTAGGTTAAACTTCAACGTTATTTTTTTATAAATATTGCTTTAAATCTAACAATGAACTAACACTAGTTACATCATTAGCTATTGGCTTTTCTTCAGTAAAATGAATAGCATTCATTCCTGTATTCAATGCTCCCATTACATCAGCTTCATAACTATCTCCAATCATAATAGATTCTTGTGGTAAAGCTTTTGCTTCAGATAAAGCAAATTCAAAAACCCTAGGGTTTGGTTTTTTGACACCTACACTTTCTGAAGTTACAATGATATCGAAATATTTAGAAATACCCGATTTTTTCATCTTCAATTGTTGAACTTCTTCAAAACCATTAGTTATAATATGCAATTGATATTGCTTTTTTAAATATTCTAATGTTTCTATTGTTCCATCAAACAAATTACTAAAATTTGGTAAATATTTAATATAATCTTCAGCTATTAAATTAATTAATTCATCAGAAATTACATAATTTAAAGCATCAAACGTATCTTTAAGTCTTTTATATCTTAAATTAGACTTTGTTATTTTTTCATCTCTGTAAAGTCTCCAATAACTAAAATTAATAGGAGAATACACTTTTATAAACTCAGCAAAATCAAGAGCTATATTTTGTTCTTGAAATATTTGTTTAAAAGTTAACTCTGAATTTTTTTCAAAATCCCACAATGTATGATCTAAATCAAAAAAAAGATGCTTAATATTCGTCATGCTTCAAATTTAAAGGGTTTTATCATTAAAAAAACTATTTTAGCATAAATTTTACTATAAAATTTTGATAAAAAACAAACTTCATATTCTTTTTTTATGTGGATGGTATCCTTCAAGGGTACTTCCTAATAATGGTGATTTTATTCAACGGCATGCAGAAGCTGTAAATACATTACATCAAGTTTCTGTTTTACATATTATTTCTGACTCTTCATTACTTGAAAATATTGAAACTTCATCAAAGTTAATTAATGGAGTACATACACATATAGCTTATATAAAACCTAGTAAAAACCCTGTTATAAAAATAATCCGATTTTATAATGCTTATAGAATTTTATTAAAAAAAATTGGTGCTTTTAACATAGTACACCTTAATAAATTATACCCCTTTGGTATTTTAGCTTTATTTTTAAAATGGTTTACAAAAAAGCAGTTTATTATTTCTGAACATTGGACTGGTTACCATATGCCTTTGGCAAAAAGAATTTCAAATATTGAATTATTTTTATCTAAAATTATAGCAAAACAAGCCTCTTATATTTGTCCAGTATCTGATAATTTAAAACATTCAATGCTAAAATTAAATTTTAATGGAAATTACAAGAGAATTCCTAATGTCGTTAATACAGAATTATTTTCTCCGTTTAAAAAAGCAACTAACCAATTTACTATAGTTCATATTTCAAATATGCTTGATTCACACAAAAATGTGTCAGGGATTATAAAAACCATAGTTGAGTTAAATAAAACTATTAACGACTTCAAATTAATTTTGATTGGAGAACATTCTTTAAAATATAAAAGTTTAGCAGATAAATTAAAAATTAGTCATAAAATAGACTTTATTGATCATATTCCTCATTTTAAGGTTATAAATTACATACAACAAGCTGATGTTTTTGTTTTATTCAGTAACTATGAAAACTTACCGTGTGTTATTCTGGAAAGTTTTGCTTGTGGCACACCAGTAATTAGCACAAATGTTGGTGGTATTTCAGAGTATTTCCCAAAAAAATTTGGTTTTTTAATTGAGCCAAAAAACGAAAACCAATTACTAGAAAAATTAATACATATATACCGTTTTTCAAAAAATAATACAGAAGAAATGCATAAATATGCTCAAGAAAACTTCAGCAATAACAGTATTGCTAATCAATTTTCTAAACTATATGAAAAAGCATTAAATTGAATTTAATTAAAACCTACATACAAAATTTTTTAAATCGCTCAGGGGGATATATATTCACTGCCACTATTACAGCACGAATATTCTCTTTTTTAACTTCATGGATCGCTTTACAGTTAATACCAAACAAAGAGCTAGGTTTAGTATTATTTTCTTGGAATATTATTACTTTTTTAATTCCATTTATAGGTTTTGGATTGCATCAAAGTTATATACGTTATGGAGCACTAACAAATAATAATAAAGACAAAGAATTCCTCCTCAATTATGTATTAAAAAAAGGTGTTATTGCTTCAGGAATTCTTTCTATTATTATTGCTTGTATAGGTGTTTTATTTCCTTTTAAATTATCTAAAACAGGATATTATTTAAGTGCTTTTTCTTTAATTTTCATTCCTCTATTTTTATTTGAAGTTATAAAAATAAAAGCACGTTTGGAACATAGAAATAAAATTGTAGCTTATTCTGAAATCATATATAATTCATTTTTAATAGTTACTGTAAGCTTACTTTGTTATTTTTTTCAAGAGAATGGATATATCATTGCCTTAATTACTACACCTATTTTTACTGTTTTTATATTTCGAAAAGAAATAAGTTTTCGATTAAAAACAAAAATAGAGAAGCCTTCTTTTATTAATAAAGAATTTTGGAAGTATGGTTTTTTCGGTGGTCTAGCTAACGTAGCTACTATGTTACTTTTTGCTATTGATATTTTATTAGTAGGTTACCTTTTAGAAGACCCTGAAAGTATTACTGCCTATAGATATATATCTTTGATTCCTTTTAGTATTTTATTTTTACCTAGAGTTTTTATTACTACTGACTTTGTTTCTTTTACTGAAAAAATCACTCAAAAAAAATACATTTATAATTATATAAAAAGCTATCTGTTATTATTTTCAGCCATTAGTTTAGGTTTTGTAATCTTTTTTTATCTTTTTGATGAAATAACCTTAACTTTTTTTGATGAAAATTTTACTCAATACACTGAAAGTTTTTTTATTTTGAATATAGGTGTATGTGGAATTTTGATATTTAGAGGTCTTTTTGGTAATCTTTTATCTTCTATTGGAAAAATAAAAGCAAACTATTATATAACTTTAACTGCACTATGTATAAATATAATTTCTAATTATTATTTAATCCCCAAATTAGGTATTAAAGGAGCAGCAATAACTTCAGCATTATTAATGTGGTTTACAGGAATAACTTCCTTTCTTACTTTTGTTTATTATTATAAAAGAAATAATTTTAGCGTTTAAAAAACTTAATGAATTTGGGTAAATCATTATAATACAATTGTAAGTATTTCTCATCAACTGCTCCAAAACTTTTATAGTAATCAGCAATGTTTTTCATAGAAGAACCTCCAAAATCAAAAACATCAAAATTTCTTGAATATTTGTAAATAGCTCTATCGTTCATAAATGTATTAGCTCCATTTTTACGATTTTTAAAATCAGAAGAACACACCAATTCAGTTACTCTTTTTTTATGCTTTAGAAAAAAAGCACCAGAAACTATCTTATTTTCCTTATCATAAATGGTTAAAAGCTCACCTACTTTCTTATGAATACAAACCTGCATTAAAGATAATAATCTGTCATAATCTTTTTCAGAAATTTTTTCTACACGTTTACCTACGTTTTCTTTAAATAAGTTAATTAAAACTGTTGGACAATCACTCCAACATTCACTTAAATCATACGTTATAGCTTTTTTTAATTCTCTTTTTCTATTTCTATTATAATTAGCATGAATAACTTCATACTCCTTTTTTAAGGGCAAAATTTGTATTCTTCTTTCTTGATGAAATTTAGAAAATAAGCTAAATGAATTCATATAATTCATACGTAATTCTACAAAATTAAAACTTTCAAAAAGTTCAATTAAAAACTCATTTTCATCTTCAACCTCTTTTGAATATATCCCTAATTGAATTAACCAAAACGGTGGGTATACATACTTAATAAAAACTTTTTTTCTAAAAGGCAATGGCATTACCGCTTCATAATCATTCAATACTAAAACATCCCAATTATCAGTAACAGTATCTAAATACCATGAAAACCCAAACACGTTTGATTGTAATGAATTAACAATACAATCATTATACTTCTCTACCTCTACATCTTTTCTCTTTACGTATGAAATCATTAAGCTTTTACTATTTTTAACATAGAATCATACAACCTACTCCATCCTCTCCATCGTTGATACCCACTTAAGCTTTCATTATGAAACAACGTTATAAAAACTCCATTCACTCTTTTTACTTCATTTTTTAAATCTCTAATTTTCCCAAGCGCCTGTTTAGGTGTTAATTTCATATAATCATTTAACGTAGTATCCATTACAGCAAAAGGAAAAACTTTTAATGGTGTTTGTATTTCAAAATCAATATCGTAAAAATAAAACGGAGTACAAGTACTTGCTCTAAATCCCGCATGACTTGCATATCCCATTGAATAATCTTCCTCTATTTCTAAATCAATTAGTTTCTGATAAGTATCAGGTAATGAAAAGCGTAAATAATGTTGTCTTGATCGTTTAATAGGCATATTCGTAATATTCTCTAAACGCTCTTTTTCTTTTTTCAACATAGTCAAATTATTCATTGTATAATATGACGGATGCAACCCTACTCTTGCATAGTCTACCATATTTTTAATTAATAATTTAAATTTAGTTTTAGACGCAGAAACATTGGTGTCAAATGTTGTATAATCAGCTATTAAAAAAAAGAAAAGCGTTCTTATATCGTGTTGTTTTTTTAAGTCTAAAATTTTTTGAAATGTATCGAATGGATCTTTTTTAATATTAAAACGAATGCTAAATCTATCCCATAAATTAAAAATCTTTAACTGATACGTATCTTTTAAAAACCCGCCTACAGTTCTAACAAAACTTTTATGTTTGTATGCAAAAGCATTATCAACATCAATTGTAGAAATGAAACTGTATTTTCTTGAACTATATTCATATTCAGGAAATCGCTGTTTTAATTCATCTAAAAACATGTACGACCAAATATCAATAAGTGGTTTTTCTAAAAAACTATACTTAAAAGCAATACTTTCTGCTGCTTCAAATCGTCCATGCTTATCTTTTATATGAGGTAAATATTCTTCATAACGAGTAATTAAATAAAAGCTTGCTGAAAATATATCAAAAGGTATATTTGATTTTTCTCCTTGTAAAAAAAAACAAGGAACTCCTTTCCATTTTTGTATATGTATTTCAACATCTCTTATTCCTTGCTGAAAAAGTAAATCGTGACTTT
Source organism: Tenacibaculum sp. (assembly GCA_042093175.1). Classification (GTDB taxonomy): domain Bacteria; phylum Bacteroidota; class Bacteroidia; order Flavobacteriales; family Flavobacteriaceae; genus Polaribacter. The sequence goes on from JBELFC010000046.1 coordinate 16,542, forward strand.
TAATAAAAAACTCTTTTCCTAATGCTACTTTAGTATATGAGAATTTAGGTCCATTATGTGCTACAAATTCCTCAACTTTATTTGTAAAACTTATAGGTATTTGTAATACACGAGTTATGATATGTTTAAAAATATATCTAACCCTAGGTGTAATCTTATGCGTATAAATTAAAAGCATTTTTATAATTTTATAAGTAGCAAAGTTTTATGTTTTTTATAAAACTCCCTCATCTGCAAAGCTAAAATACGCTTTTTCAGTAATTATTAAATGATCTAATAATTTTAAGTCTAATGTAAAAGTTGCTTTCTTTATTTTTTTTGTTAATTCAATATCTGAAGCACTTGGTATTAATTTACCTGACGGATGATTATGACACAATATTAACCCAATAGCAAAAAGTTCTAACGCTTTTTTAAATATAATTCGAACATCAACTAAAGTAGCAGTTAATCCACCTTTACTTATTTGATGCTTTGCTAGAATTTTATTGGAGTTATTTAAATACAATACCCAAAATTCTTCATGTTCTAAATCTCCTATTAAAGGCTGCATTATTTTTACTACATCTAATGAAGAAGTTATTTTAGTTATTTCTTGTTTTTCTTCAAACTGTTTTCTCTTACCAAACTCTAATGCAGTAACAATAGTTGTAGCTTTCGCCTCTCCTATTCCTTTAAACTGTATTAACTCTTCAATGGATAGTTTTGATAGATTATTAAGATTATTACCTACTGATTGTAATATCCTTTTAGATAAATCTACTGCGCTTTCTTCTCTATTTCCTGAACTTATTAAAATTGCAATAAGTTCGGCATCAGATAGTGTATTTTTACCTTTCAGTAATAATTTCTCTCGCGGCCTATCATCTAGAGCCCATGATTTTATAGCTAATTTTTTCATTGTGCAATTTTTATTTTTAATGATAAATATAAATCATTTTTTGCACAACCCAACCAAGCATAGTATCTTTGCTTTCTATCTTTTTTAATTTTAAATATGAAGATTATCATAGCCGGGGCTGGAGACGTAGGTTTTCATTTGGCTAAATTACTTTCTTACGAATCGCAAGATACTTACGTAATCGATTTTGACGGGGACAAACTTAATTACATCAATAATCATTTAGATGTTATTACCAAAAAAGGTGATGCTACTTCTATTAAATTACTGAAAGAGATTGGTATTAACTCTGCAGATCTTTTGTTAGCTGTAACAGAAAGTCAGAATACTAATTTTACAATTTCTGTTATTGGTAAAGCTTTAGGAGTTAAAAAAACTATTGCTAGAATAAACAACCCAGAATTTTTAAATAATGATGTAATCAACTTTAAAGATTATGGTGTAGATTTTATGATTTCTCCAGAAGAGTTGGCTGCTAAAGAAATTAAACTTCTTTTAAATCAATCTTCTTTTAATGATACAGTAGCTTTTGAAAATGGTGTTTTCAATATCATGGGAACAACTTTAGGTTATAAGTCTCCTATTTTAGATTTAACAGTTAAAGAAGTTAAAGAAAAATATTGCCTAGTTGATTTTATTACTATTGCCATAAAAAGAGAAGGAATAGCACAAACTATTATTCCTCGTGGTGATACTGTATATAAAATGAATGATCAAGTTTATTTTTCTGTACCTAGTTATAGTATTGAAAAGCTTCACCCTATCATAGGAAAAGAACATGTTGATATTAACAATGTAATGATTCTTGGTGGTAGTAGTATTGGAGAAAAAACTGCTAGAAATTTATGCATTGATAATTTTAAAGTAAAATTAATTGAACGTAAGAAAGAAAAAGCATTACTATTAGCTGAAAATCTTAGAAATACATTAGTTATTAATGGAGATGGAAGAGATTTAGAACTACTTGAAGAAGAAAACATTAGAGAAATGGACGCTTTTGTTGCTGTTACCGGTGATTCAGAAACTAATATTATGTCTTGTTTAGTTGCTAAATCAAAAGGAGTAAAAAAGACAGTAGCTTTAGTTGAAAATATGGATTATATAAATATTTCTCAAACTATTGGTATTGATACGTTAATTAATAAAAAATTAATTGCTGCTAGTAATATTTTTCGACATATCCGTAAAGGTGAAATTTTAGCATTAGCAAACTTACATAATATTGATGCAGAAGTTTTTGAATTTGAAGTTCAACCAAATGCAAGAGTTACAAGGAAAGTAGTTAAAGAATTACGTTTTCCAAGAGAAGCAATTATTGGAGGTGTTATTAGAGATGGAAAAGCATTAATGTCTTTTGGTGATTTTCAATTAAAAAGCGGTGACAAAGCTATTGTATTTTGTTTACCTGAGGCAATATCAATTGTAGAAGATTTATTCAACTAATGGAAAATCTTAACTTTAAACTTATTTATCGTTTTTTAGGCATAACTGCTGTTTTAAACGGCTTGTTTATGTGGCTTGCTATCCCTTTTAGCTTATACCATAATGAAAATGCTGTTTTAGGAATTTTAAATGCAGGAATAATAACAGTTGCTATTGGACTTTTACTTTTTTTCTTTAATAAACCTAATTCAAAAAAAATTCAAAAAAAAGAAGGATATTTAATTGTAACCTTAGGTTGGTTAACTTTATCTTTTACAGGTATGCTTCCTTATTTATTATCTGGAGCTATATCTTCTATTCCTGATGCTTTTTTTGAAACCATTTCTGGATATTCAACAACTGGTTCTTCTATATTAAAAAATATTGAATCTATGCCAAAAGGAATTCTTTTTTGGCGAAGTGCAACACATTGGATAGGTGGTATGGGAATTATAGTACTTACCATTGCTATACTTCCTTTATTAGGTATTGGAGGAATGCAATTATTTATGGCTGAAGCCCCTGGCCCTTCTGCTGATAAATTACACCCTAGAATAACAGACACTGCTAAACGACTTTGGTTAATTTATGTTTTATTAACTTTTGTTGAATTTATTTTATTAAAAGTTGCAGGTATGACTTGGTTTGATGCCATTAACCATGCTATGGCAACAGTTAGTACAGGTGGTTTTTCTACAAAGAACTCAAGTGTAGCTTATTATAATAATATGCCAGCTATTCAGTACATAATTGCTATATTTATGTTTATTGCTGGAACAAATTTTGTTCTTACTTATTTTGCCTTAAAAGGAAAAATCCAAAAAGTTTTACAAAATGAAGAGTTTAAATATTATTTATTTAGTGTAATAGGTATTTCAACAATTATTGCAATAACTATTATCTTTTTTCAAGATCCAAATTTAAAAACTAGTATTGAACACCCAATGGTATTTGGAAAAGTAGAAAGTGCTTTTCGCCATTCATTTTTCTCTGTAATTTCAGTAATTACAACTACAGGTTTTGTAACTGCCGATTTTACCATGTGGAACTTCTTTATTACGGCAATATTCTTTTCATTATTTTTCTTAGGAGGATCGGCTGGTTCAACTTCTGGTGGTGTAAAAATTGTACGTCATATTATTCTACTTAAAAGTAGTTTTTTAGAATTTAAAAAATCATTACACCCAAATGCCATTATACCTGTTCGTTATGATGGAAAAGCGGTTAGTCAAACCATTGTATTCAACATACTATCTTTCTTTGTTCTATACATGCTAATTTTCATTTTAGGAACAGTTATTTTAGCTTTTTTAGGTTTAGATATTAAATCTGCCTTAGGTGCTTGTGCTTCTTCTTTAGGAAACATAGGTCCCGCAATTGGCTCAGTTAGTCCTGTTGATAATTTTTCTCATTTATCAGTTGGTGCAAAATGGTTCTGTTCATTTTTAATGCTTATTGGTCGTTTAGAGCTTTTTACAGTTTTAATATTGTTAACTCCTTTTTTCTGGAGAAAAAACTAATACGTTTTTCTATTTTTATTAATATCGTTTCATTCTTTTATTAAGCTTTCATTCAATAATACGTGGCTTGAATTTTAATAAATACAATATGATTTTATAAATTAAACACCTTCTTAATTCTCTTATTTCCTTATAATAACATAGAAGTCGTTAAAGCTATACAACTTAACAAAAAAGAGCTCAAACTTAACAAAAAATAAAATTTTGCTTTGAAAATTTCTTCCTTTGCTTAAAGCAAAAAACATGAAATTACACATATTCCAAAAAATAATACACTTACGCCTCAATAAATATCACTTAAGTCTTATTTACAAAAATCAGAAAAGTCTATTCCTACATTTGAGATAAGAAAACTAAATAACTCACTTTAAATAAGACTCTTAAAATTCATACCTTTTGTATGGATTATGATTAGCAGGACAACCTATTATAATTTGTCTCTGTATGGTATTAACAATTTTAAATTAAATATTAACTACTAAATTTTATTATTATGGATCCATTTTTAGGACAAATCGTATTATTCGGAGGAAATTTTGCTCCAAGAGGCTGGGCTTTATGTGAAGGTCAATTATTACCAATAGCGCAATACTCTGCTTTATTTTCTATTTTAGGAACAATTTATGGAGGAGACGGAAGAACAACTTTTGCATTACCAGATTTACGTGGTAGAGCAGCAATTAGTTCAGGTCGAGGACCAGGATTATC
>JBELFC010000047.1:0-20819 GCA_042093175.1 Tenacibaculum sp.
AGGGAGTATGCTTGCTGTAGGTATTTCTGAAGCAGAAGTTAAAGATACAATAAAAGGATATAATGATGTGTTTATAGCAGCAATTAATAGTCCAAAATCAGTAACTTTAGTTGGTAGAAAAGATAGTATACAAAAGCTAGAAGAGCTCTACAAAACTATGGATGTGTATCATCATCTTTTGGATATATCAGGTACATTTCATAGTTCTTTGATGTTACCAATAAAAGAGGAGTTACTAACATGTTTGAAAAATATTGAAGGTAAAAAAACAACAATAGATTTGTACTCTACAGTAACTGGAGACAAAATTTCAGGAAAAAAGATAGATAAAGATTATTGGTGGAGAAATGTTTGCGAACCTGTTCGTTTTGCTGAAGCAATAGGGGCTTTAGCGAGAGATAAACACACAGTTTATATTGAAGTTAGTCCACATCCAGGATTAAAAAATAATATGAAAGAGTGTTTAAAAAATGATGATTCATATTCATTTTTAGAAACGTTAAATAGAAAAACAACAGAACAGCTTAACTTTTTTGAAAATTTATCGATTCTTTTTACGTTAGGTTTCGAATTAAATTGGGAAAAATGGGTTGATAAATTACCATTTATGGTATTACCTTCTTATTCATGGAAAGAAAACCATAATATGAATGAGGTAAATATACCTGTAGAGAGAAGAATAGGAAAGAAGGAAGGCTTGTTTTTAAATAAACAATACAGTAAGGTAAATGAAAACATAGATAACAATTCTTATTCACCTCCAGTTACAGAAACAGAATGTGCATTAGCTAAAATATGGCAAGAATTTTTCAAGTTAGAGAAGATAGGAACAGAAGCTAATTTTTACTATTTAGGAGGAACTTCAATCGATATGACTCAATTAGGAAGGAAAATTGAAGAAGGTTTCGGTATTACTTTAGACGTTAGAAGACTGTTTACTTGTGTTGATTTTGAAGATCAAGTGAAATTGATAGAAAGCTCTAAAGGGAAATTATTATCTAAGGTTAAAAAAGGATTGATAAAGTCAAATTACCCTTTGTATACAACTCAACAAAGATTATTTGCATTATATGAGTCTAACCCAGAATCATTAGCTTATAATATTCCTGTAGCTTTAGAAGTAAATGGTTCTTTGGATATTAAAAGATGCGAAAATGTTTTTAAAGAAATAATTAATAGACATGAAGCATTAAGAACTTCATTCAATATTTCTGATGGAATACCTGTGCAAAAAGTTCATAATGATTATGATTTTGAAATTGAAATAGTTAATGACGCAGATTCATCAGAACTAGTTAAAAAACACATTAAACCTTTTAACCTAAGCAACCCTCCATTACTAAGGGTATTAGTCTGCAAAGTAGGTAATGTGTTCACAAAAATTATTTTAGATGTTCATCATATTGTATTAGATGGTGCTTCTTTAGAGGTTTTAATACGCGAATTTAATCAGTTGTATAATGAAGAATCGCTAGAGCCTTTAAAGTTTCAGTATAGAGATTTTATAGAATGGAATACTGAAAAAATCAATGGTTTAGATTTAGTGTCACAAAAAGAATTTTGGATGGGGCAATATGCTGAACATGTTGAGCCTATCAACTTACCAATTGATTCACCAAGTAAAAAGCATGAAACATTTGACGGGGATTCTGTAATCTTCGATCTTAGTGAAGAAGAAGAAAGTAAGCTTCGCGAATTATGTAAAAAAGAAAAAGTAACAATGTCTAGTGTTACATTAGCTATATTCTATGTTTTGTTATCTAGATTAACAAATAGTGAGGATATTGTTATTGGAACTTCTTCTCTTGGAAGATGGGATAAAGAGTTTAAGGATTTAATAGGTTTATTTATTGATGCATTGCCTATAAGGTCTAATCCATCAGGGAATCTTAAGTTTTCTGAATTTTTACAAAGTGTTAAAGTAAATGTGTTAAATTGTATAGAAAATGGAGATTATTCTTTTGAAAAGTTATATAAAGAGTTGAAACTGGAAAAAAACTCAAATAGTAATTCTCTATATAATATTGCTTTTGAATACTATAATTTTGATTGGGGAAATGATAGATCTTCAGATTTAAATTTATCAATTGATTCTATTCAAGACAATTTGGTTTCTAAATTTCCATTAGTACTTAGAATAATAGAAAGAGAGCAAGGATGTAAATTTCACTTAGATTACTCTTTAAATTCATTTAGTAGAGAAAGTGTTGAGCGTTTTAGAAATTATTATCAAGAGATTATTAAGAGTGTTATTGAAGATAACTCAGTTTTATTAAAAGATATTCAAATTCTTCCAGAAGTTGAGATTAGTCAACAATTAAATAAATTTAATGACACGAGTTTAGAGTATGAAAACGATAAAACAATTATAGATCTATTTTCATCACAAGTGAAAAATAACCCTGATAAAACAGCATTGTTTTTTAATGGGGAAAGTTTATCTTATAATGAGTTAGATAAGCGTTCAACTCAGCTTGCAAGATTTATCAATCAAAAAGTTGAAGAGCAATCATCATTGATTGGTCTTTGTATAGATAGATCTATTGATATGATTGTAGGTCTTCTAGGAATATTAAAATCAGGTAGAGGTTATGTTCCAATAGATGCTACGTATCCAACGAGTAGAATTAAGCATATGATCGAAGATTCAGATCTAGAATTAATAGTGACTCAAAAATCGTATTCAGGGTTATTTACTAATGTTGAGAATATTTTATTAGATGTAGATAAAGGTTTAATAGGAAATGAATCAACAAGAGAGCTTGTTTTGCCTTCTAATTCTAACAACCCAGCTTATGTTATTTATACTTCAGGAAGTACAGGGCAACCTAAAGGAGTTTTAGTAAATCATCAAAATGTTATTAAGTTAGTTAAGGAAACAGGACCTATTTCTGTACAATCAACAGATAAAGTATTACAATGGTCAAATGTAGCTTTTGATGGCTCTGTGTTCGATATATTTTGTAGCTTGTTAAATGGAGCTACATTGTGTTTAATCGACAAAAAAACTTCTTCAGATGTAAAAGCTTTATCTAAAATTATAAAAGAAAATGAAATAAGTATAACTTTTCTTACCACTGCATTATTTAATGTATTTGTGGATACAGAAATTGATGGGTTATCACCTTTACGAAAGGTAGTTATAGGAGGAGAGAAAATTTCTATAAAGCATATTCAAAAGGCATATGATGTATTAGGTCCAGGTAAAATGGTAAACGGTTATGGTCCTACAGAAACAACCGTTTTTGCTATTAGTTATTCGTTTGACGAAAGACCTATTAATAATGTGCCTATAGGAAAGCCATTAAATAATACTAAAGCATATGTTCTTGATGCTTCAGGTAATTTATGTGGTATTGGAATTACAGGAGAACTTCATATAGCAGGTGATGGGGTATCTATGGGGTACCTTAATGATACAGAAAAAACAAATGCTAAGTTCATAGATAGTCCATATGAAGTAGGATCATATTTATATAAAACAGGAGACTTAGTAAAATGGTTACCTGATGGGAATCTTGATTTTATAGGTAGAAGAGATAATCAAATAAAATTAAGAGGCTTTCGAATAGAACTATCAGAGATAGAGTTTCAACTAGATGCTATAGATGAGATAAAGAATAGTGTTGTATTAATAAAAGAAATTGGAAATAAAAAGTCTTTAGTAGCGTATTATAAGTCAAAAGAAGCTATTGATACTTCAATAATGCGTGACTCTTTATCTGAAAATCTTCCAGAATATATGTTGCCTTCTTTTTATGTTCATTTAGAAGATTTTCCTCTTACATCTAATGGAAAAGTAAATCGAAAAGCACTTCCGGAGCCAACTGTTATTAGAGAAGAGGAATATATAGCGCCAACTAATGAAATTGAACATAGGTTAGTTGCTATTTGGGCCGATGTACTGAATATAGATACCGAAGTAATAAGTATCAATAGTAATTTTTTTAATTGTGGTGGAGATTCATTGAATGTAATTTTTCTAAGTAATAAAATAAATAAGGAATTTGGTGTTAAAATATCTGTTAGAGACATTATAGGAAATCCTAATATACAATATATAGAAGGACTTATTTCTAGTTCTTCAAAAGTAGATTATGTATCAATTCCTGTTTCTGAAAAAAGAGAGTTTTATCCTTTGTCTTCTTCTCAGAAAAGAATGTATTATTTATATGAATATAATAAAGATACTATAGAGTATAATGTACCTATGATAGTAACTTTAAATGGAGTTATAGACAGAGAAAAGTTAAGGTTAGCTTTTAAGCAATTGATTAAAAGACACGAAAGTTTAAGAACAATATTTGAGCTTTTTGAAGGTAAATTAGTACAAAGAATTTTATCAGATGTGGAATTTACTATTTCTACTATTGAAAAAGTAAAAAATGTTCAAGAAGTTGTAGAAAGATTTTTAAAACCTTTTAATTTAAGTAAGTCTCCATTGTTTAGAATTGGTTTGGCATCTATTTCAGAAGAAGAACATATTTTAATAATGGACACCCACCATATTCTTTCTGATGGAATTACAAACTCTATATTGGCAAAAGAGCTTTTCTTATTGTATAATCAAGAAGATTTACCTGAACTTAGAATTCAATACAAAGATTTTGCGGTTTGGGAGGAAGGAAAAGAATATCAAAAAGAAGTAGTTAAACACAAGGAATACTGGTTGAACAGATTTTCTAAAGAAACTACAACACTCGAATTACCTTATGATTGCCCAAGGCCTAAAAAATTTAATATCGAAGGTAAACATCATACTTTAGAATTGAATGAAAATTACGCGGATGGATTGAAAAATATTTCTAAATCTGAAGGGGTAACAGTTTATACTGTACTTCTAACTTTTTTCAATGTATTATTATATAAGTTAACAAGTCAAAATGATATAGTAATTGGAACTGCTGTTTCAGGAAGATCTCATATTGACTTAGAGCCTATAACAGGTTTTTTTGTAAATACATTAGCATCAAGAAATAATATTGAAGGAGGTTTAACATTTAGAGACCTTTTGTTGGAAGTTCAAAAAAATAATTTAGCAGATTTAGAACATCAATTATACCCTTACGAGGATTTAGTAGACACGTTGAATGTAGAAAGGGTTTCAGGTAGGAATCCATTATTTGATGTAATATTAGGTTATCAGCCAATTAAAGATGCCTCTTTATTAGAAAGTTCAGACCTACAAGCAGAATTGTATGAAGATTTATTTTCTCAAGCAAAATTTGACCTTTTATTTACAATCTTAGATTTTAATAGCAGGCTAAAATTAAATATAACATATAGAGATGAATTATTTAAACCAGATACGATTGCTCGTTTCATGTCTTATTTTTTAAATATCATAGATCAAGTATTTTTAGATAGTTCTGTTTTGATTAAGGATATAAATGTTTTATCACAAGAAGAAATAACTCAACAATTGATTAGTTTTAATAAAACTGATGTAGAATATGATAAAAATAAGACTATTGTTGATCTATTTTCAACCCAGGTTAAAAATTATCCTAATAAGGTAGCGTTAGTTTTTGAAGATGAAAAGTTAACTTTTAAAGAACTGGATGAACGCTCTAATAAGTTAGCGAGATATATTAATAAAGTTGATGTAAATAAGTCTTCATTAATTGGTGTTTGTGTAGATCGATCGATTGAAATGATTATTGGTGTTTTAGGTGTTTTAAAGTCAGGTAGGGGTTATGTACCTATTGACACTTCATATTCAATCAATAGAATAACAAGTATCATAGAAGATGCTGGTTTAAACACAATACTAACGAATAATGAGGTTCTTAATTCTTTCGAGAAAACGAAGCAAATCTTTTTAAATAAAGAAATTGACGTAATTAATGAAGAGTCTAATAATAGTCTTTTCCAAGAGGTTTCACCAAATGATCTGGCTTACGTTATTTATAAGCCTGAGGGTACTAATAGCTCAAAAGGAGTGATGGTAAATCATAGAAACGTGGTAAAACTTACACAAGATAGAGGGGCTACTAAAATATTAACTGATGATCGTATACTTCAGTGGTCAAATATAGCTTTTGAAGGTTCTGTATTTGATATATTCAGTAGTTTACTTAATGGTGCCACACTTTATCTAATAAATAAAAAAACTGTTACAGATATAGAAAAGCTTTCAAGTGTAATAAAAGACAATAAAATATCTGTAGCTTTTTTAACTACAGCAATTTTCAATGTTTTTGTAGATTCTAAAATAGAAGGGCTATTACCATTACGCAAATTATTTTTTGGAGGAGAGAAAGCTTCATTGAAACATGTTCAAAAAGCATACGATATTTTAGGATCTGGAAAGTTAGTAAATTGCTACGGATCTTCAGAAATCACGGTTCATGCAACATCTTATAATATAGATGAAAGGCCAGTTAGTAAAGTATTAATAGGTAAATCATCAACGAATACTAAAACATATGTGTTGAACTCAGATATGGGGTTAAGTGGCGTTGGAATTACTGGCGAACTCTACATTGGAGGAGATAGTTTAAGCTTAGGTTACCTTAACGATAAAGAAAAGACAAGCATTAGTTTTGTAGAAAACCCATTCGAATCTGGATCCTATATTTATAAGACAGAAGATCTGGTAAAGAGATTACCCGATGGTAGTTTAGAGTTTGTAGAAAGAAGAGATAATCAGTTAAAATTAAGAGGCCATATAATAGAACTTTCAAATATTAAGTTTCATCTAAATACCCATTGTAAAATACTTAACAATGTTGTTTTGGTAAAAGAAACGGATGGGGTAAAAGAGTTAATCGCATATTACCAATCTGAAGAACCACTTAAGGTTTCAGAACTAAGTGAGTACTTACATTCACTTCTGCCAGATTATATGATGCCAGCTCATTATGTGTTTATGGAAAGTTTCCCTTTTACATCTATTGGTAAAATAGATCAAAAGGCACTTTTGGAAATAGAGATTAATAAAGAAGAAAATAAAGAAATAAGTAGTAAAACAGAAAATAAACTTATTCAAATTTGGTCAGAAATACTTAATCTAAAACCAGAAACAATAGGAATAAATAGTAACTTTTTTGAATTAGGAGGAGCTTCTCTTAAAATGATTTTTTTAATTAATAATATTAAAAATGAGTTTGGAGTAGAAGTACCATTAAAAGAAATTTTGATAAATCCTACTATTAAACAGATATGTAAGTTGATTCAGGGTTCAGATACTATTGAGTATTCGTCAATACCTACTGTAAATGATAGAAGTTACTACCCTTTATCATCAACTCAAAAGAGAATGTATTATGGAAATGAATATGATAAAAGTTCTATAGCTTATAATGCACCTGTTTTTCTGACAGTGAAAGGGGGATTAGAAGTTAGTAAATTGGAACATGCTTTTAAAAAAATAATCAAACGACATGAAAGTTTGCGAACTGTTTTTGAATTTGTTAAAGGAGAATTAAAGCAAAAAGTACTCCAGTAATTTATGTTTTCTATAGATATTCTTCAAAAAGGAAAAAACCCAGATGATGCAATTAGAAATTTTATAAAACCATTTGATTTAAGTAGGCTTCCTTTAATTAGAGCAGGTATAATCGAAGTTGAAGAAAATGAGCATATTCTTATTATTGATTGTCATCATATTATATCTGATGGGGTTTCAACTGGTATATTACTAAACGATTTGATGGCTACATATGAAGATCAAGAGTTAGTAGAACCAAAAATTCAATATAGAGATTATGTAATTTGGCAATTGTCAGATGATAGACAAGAAGTTGTCAATAAAGATAAAGAATATTGGGTTAACCAATTTGATGAGTGGCCAGCTTCTCTTGAGTTACCATTTGATTATCCAAAGTCTGAAAAGACTAAAAAAACAGGAAGGCAAGTTCAATTACAATTGAATAGTGAAAAGACTAAAAAATTAGAAGACTTTGCAAAAGAAGAAAACACAACTTTGTTTATAGTATTACTTACTATTTATAATTTATTTTTAACTAAACTTAGTAATCAAGAAGAAATTGTAATAGGGTCTTCTGTGTCAGGGAGATCGCATGCGGATTTAGATGGTGTTGTAGGTGCTTTTATTAATCTGTTAGTTCTTAAAAATTACCCAAAAGGTGAAAAGTCTTTTATAGACTTTTTAAACGAAGTGAGTGAAAAAACGGTAGAAGCTTATGATTATCAAGAATATGCTTATGAAGATTTACTTACGACCTTAAAAAATAACAATGCAGATAGAGGTTCTTTGTTTAATGTGATGTTTGAGTACATGAGATTAGATGAATTAGGGTCATACAGTAAAGATTTATCAATAGAAAAGTATAATTATGATTATGATGTAACTAAATTCGATTTTACACTTAGAGCTTATGAATTAGAAGGGGGCTTGGAAATAACTTTTGAATATAATACTACACTTTTCAAAGAAACTAGTATTGAGAGGTTCAAAAAATATTTTGAAAAAATAATAGATGAAATACTTTTAAACCCAAAGACTAAGATTGAAAATATTACTATGCTTCCGAATGCTGAAGTAGATATGTTGAAGAATACTTTTAATGATACGAAGTTGTCTTTTGATAAGGAAAGTAGTTTAGTTACAATACTTGAGAAGAATGTGGCTTCTCACCCTGATCGTATAGCAATTTCTTATCAAGGAGAAACATTAACATATAAAGAATTAGATGATAAATCAAATAGAGTAGCTAATTATTTAATGTCTGGAGGAGTAGCTCCAAATGTAGTAGGATTACTTATTGATCGTTCGATAGATATGATTGTAGGTATGTGGGGTGCTTTAAAAGTAGGTGCTGGATATTTACCCTTAGATCCTAACCTTCCAGAGGAGCGTATACGTTATATGCTAAATCAGAGTAGAGCAACTTTTTTACTTACGCATGAAGAGCATTTAGAAGCTTATTCTGCTTATTTACCTGTACAGTCTATTGATTCATTAGAGATATTTTCTCAAAGTGTTGAAAAGGTTGATTTTAATACAGAACCTAAGGATTTAGCTTATTGTATTTTTACTTCAGGTTCTACAGGGAAGCCTAAGGGGGTAATGATAAGTCATAGTAATGTAATTAATTTAGTAAGAGGGCTTGAAGAAAGAGTGTATAAACCTTATCAGGATAAAGTACTAAGAGTAGCTTTATTGGCATCTTATGCTTTTGATGCTTCAGTTCAACAAATATTTGGAGCATTATTATTAGGACATAGTCTTTACATAACGAGTGATGAAACTAGAAAAGATGGTGCTAAATTATTAGAGTTTTATAATAAAAACAAGATAGAAGTAACAGATGGAACACCAACACATTTAAGATTATTGGTAGATTCTTTGGAAAAGGATTCTAAATTAGAAACTTTATCAAGCTGGTTGATAGCAGGAGAAACATTATCAAAAGAATTAGTAAGTAAATTTTATGCAAATTTAGGAGAGCAAACTCAATTGTATAATTTTTATGGACCTACTGAAACCTGTGTTGATTCAACATCGTATAAAATTATTCCGAAAGAAATTGAAAACTTAGCAAGTATTCCTATAGGAAAACCATTGCCTAACGAGCGTGTTTATGTTACTGACAATAAAGGAGAACTAGTTCCTATTGGTGTGATAGGAGAGCTTTGTATAGCAGGAGATGGATTAGCCCAAAGATATGTAGGAGATCAATTTCTTACTACAGAAAAGTTTAATACTGAATGGATATCTCAAGAGAATCGAGTATACAGAACTGGAGACATGGTTAGATGGTTACCAGATGGAAATTTAGAATTTCATGGAAGAAAAGATAGCCAAGTTAAAATAAGAGGATATCGAATAGAGTTAGGTGAAATTGAGAAAGGACTAAATACATACTCAAAAATTAAACACTCTGTAGTATTAGTCAAAGAGTCTGAAGGAGAAAAGCATATTGTTGCTTATTATCAGTCTTCAGACAAAATAAAAGTTTCAGAATTAAGAGAATATTTAGGTAAGTTTTTACCAGATTATATGGTTCCAAGTTATTTTGCATATGTAGAAAAATTTGGACTTACTGTAAGTGGAAAAGTAGATAATAAGTCTTTGCCAGATTATAAAACTTTACATGAAGATCAAAATATTGTTGCTCCATCTAATGACATAGAACAAAAGTTAGTGTCGTTTTATGCAAAAATACTTAATGTAGATAAGAATAAGGTAGGCAGTAATAGTAACTTTATTGAGTTGGGTGGACATTCTCTAAAAATGGTATATTTGGCAAATAACATTAAAAAAGAGTATTCTGTAAAAGTTTCTTTGAAACAAATTATAGAAAACCCTACTGTTAAGGATTTAGGTAATTTAGTAGCTCAATCTGTAACTGTAGATCATCTTCAAATTCCAGTTTCAGAGTTAAGAGAGTATTATCCATTATCTTCTTCTCAAAAGCGAATGTATTTTGCTCATGAGTATAATAAAGAATCATTATCTTATAATGTTCCAACTGCAATTACATTAAAAGGTAATCTAGATAAAGAAAAACTTGAAAGCTCTTTTGTTGAGTTAATCAATCGTCACGATAGTTTAAGAACAGAATTTGTAATTATAAATGGAGAACTTTCTCAGCGGGTTCTATCAGAGGTTAACTTTTCAATGAACCATTTAGTGTATGATAAAGACCTCGGAGGTATCGTTAAAAATTTTATTGAGCCTTTTAATTTAAGTGAGGCACCAATACTCAGGGTTGGACTTGTAAAAATTTCTAAGGAAGAACATTTATTAATCATTGATTCTCATCATATTATTTCTGATGAAGTAACAAGTAATATAATTTTAAAAGAGCTATTCTCTATTTATAATGGAGATAAACTTCCAGATCTTCGAATACAATATAAAGATTTTGTTATGTGGCAAAATCAAAAAGAACAACAAAAGGAGATAAAAATACATAAAAAGTATTGGTTAGATAAATTTTCTAAACAAGCACCAGTTTTAGAATTACCATATGATTATCCAAGAACAGTTAAAAATGCAGATAACGGTGGGAATTTATTAATTAAGATAGATGGAGATAAAGTTGAAAAGTTAAAGAAAATTGCACAAGATGAAGGTTTAACATTGTATAATTTATATTTATCCATGTATAATGTTTTATTGTATAAGTTATCTAATCAGGAAGATATAGTTATAGGAACGCCAGTAGCAGGAAGACCTCATCACGATTTGGAAAGCATAGCAGGTGTTTTCATAAATACATTAGCAATTAGAAATCAATTTCAAGGAAGTGTAACCTTTAAGGAATTTGCTAAGCAAGTACAAAAAGGCAGTATAACAGATCTTGATCATCAATTATGTCCTTATGAAGATTTAGTAGATGAACTTAATTTAGAGAGAAGTTTAACTAGAAACCCTTTATTTGATGTAAGCTTCAATTTTGTAAAACAAGATTCTAATATTACAAGTAATTCCAGCCTTAATGTTGAGCTTTACGATATAGAATATAATCAATCAAAGTTTGATCTTAATATGATTGTTGTTCAAAGAGAAGATGACAATTATATTTTTATAGAGTATGCCAAACAATTATTTAAGGAAAGTACCATTAAAAGATTTATGAGTTATTTTGATAAAATAATCGAAGCAGTTTGTGAAAGTAAAACTGTAAAGATTGCAAATATTGAAATACTAGAAGAAAAAGAAAATCAATTATTAAATTCATTTAGTCCTATGGTTAATTCAAATAAAGAAAACGATACAATAGTAAAAGTTTTTGAAAACCAAGTAAATAAAACTCCATTGGCAATAGCAATTAAGTATGGAGAAAAATCATATAATTATCAAGATTTAAACCAAAAAGTTAATCAATTAGCAAGAAGTTTACAGCAAAATTTTGGAATTAGTAAAGGAGAAGTTGTAGGAGTTTTGTTACCTAAGTCTGATGAAGCTATTATATCTATTTTGGCAGTACTTAAACTAGGGGCTGCATATTTACCAATAGATACTAAATATCCATTAGAAAGAATAAATTATATTATTGAAAATAGTGGTTTAAGAGTTTTAATAAACAATACTAAGGTTTTAGATAAAAAAGTGGTTGCAGATTGTGTTGTAAACTATGACTCATTAAATTATATAAATGAAGAACTAACTAATCTTAACACGAATATTATTTCTAACGATTTGGCTTATGTTATTTATACATCTGGTTCTACAGGAAAGCCAAAAGGGGTTATGATTGAACATGGAAGTAACGTAAACATGTCAACAGATATAGTAAAGCAGTTGAATGTAAATGATAGAGATACTATTTTGTGGTTTGCCTCAATAGCTTTTGATGCTTCTGTATATGAAATTATGATGACATTATACAGTGGTGCTACATTGGTAATTCCGGAAGATAAAGATATAAATGATATTACACGTTTTTGTAAGTTAGCTACAGAAACTAATACTACAATTGTTACATTACCTCCAAGTTATTTAGAAACATTACCTCTTGATGAGTTAGATACATTGAGAATAATTACAACAGCAGGAGAAGCAGCAAATCCTAAAAAAGCAATTGAAGTTATTAAAACAGGAATTCGATATTTTAATGCTTATGGACCAACTGAATGTGCTGTTTGTACTTCAATTTATGAAGTGTTTAGAGGAGATGCAGGTTTAACTAACATTCCAATAGGGAAACCTATAGCAAATACTGAAATGGTTATTCTAGACAAGGACTTAAAGCAAGTTCCTATAGGAGTAAAAGGAACTATTTATATAGCAGGTAAGGGAGTAGCTAGAGGATATGTTAATAATGCCGAATTAACAAGCAAAAGCTTTGTTACTGTTTCTTATAAAGGAATAGATAAAAGATTTTATAACTCAGGAGATATAGGTGAATGGACTGAAAATGGTTTAATAGTATTTCATGGAAGAAAAGATAATCAAGTTAAATTACGAGGTTACCGAATTGAACTTGGAGAAATTGAAGGAGCTTTATCAACGATAGAAGGGGTTCGAAATAACCATGTTATTGTAAAAGATATAGAAGGGAATAAGGAACTAGTTGCTTTTTATATTGCTGAAGAAGGAATAAATGAGACCAAAATAGAAGATGAATTATCAAAATTAATTCCAGAGTATATGATTCCAAAATCTTGGGTGAAATTAAATGAATTTCCTCTTACAATTAATGGTAAGATAGATACCAAGAAACTTCTTCAGTTAGAAATAAAGAGTGTATATGATTATGTTGCTCCATCTAATGATATTGAGAAGAAACTAACTGAAATTTGGGCTAAAACATTGAACATTGATGTGACTAAAGTTAGTGTATTAGATGATTTTTTTGATTATGGAGGAAATTCACTTCTAGCGATACAATTACTTACTGCAATTAATAAAAATTATGGAATTCAACTTGAATTGCAAGAAGTATTTAAGTTGAAAACTATACGAGGTTTATCAGAATTAATTGATCTCGAGGTATGGGTTAACGATGATGAGAAAAAGGATGTTGAATATAGCGAAACAGTTATATAATATTTGATAAAATGTTAAAGGTCATTTTACGTTCAAATTTTCTTATATATCAAATTAAAATGACCTATTTGACTTACTGCTAGTCTTCTGTTTTAGAAGCTTCATAAAAGTTTACTTACAAATAAAAACATGACTACTCTTAATCTATTTGATATAGGAGTTGTTAAGGCTTTCTTGTTTTCAAACGAGATGGTTTTTACTATAAAATAATATTCAAAAATGGAAAATTTACTATTAGAAATAAAAAAATCTGGTATTCGTATCAACGTTAATGAAGAAAATTTAAAGTTGAAAATTCCAAAAGGCTTTAATAATGATTCTTTATTAGAAAATATCAAGAATAATAAGTTAAAGTTGATTGATTATGTAGAAAAGAGTAAAAGAAAAAATAATATTTTTAAGGAAATTCCAAAGGTTGATAGTAAATCTTCAAAATTAACACCATCTCAATTGAAAATGTTTTTAGCTGAGGAGGTAACAAAAGGGACCAACGTATATAATACTCCTTTTGCTTATGAACTGAAAGGAGCGTTAGATATAAAGCAATTTGAAAAAGCTTTTATTGAATTAATTAAAAGACAAGAAAGTTTAAGAACGTATTTTGTTTTAGATAATAATCACGAGCCAATTCAGAAAGTTTTAGAAAATTTTGATTTTAAGTTAGATTATTGCTCTTGTACAAAAGAAGAACTTGAAAAAATAAAGGAAAGTTTCTCATACCCTTTTGCTTTGGATAAGGCACCATTGATAAGAGCAAAGTTATTAGAAATTGATAAAGATTCATTTATTTTATTAGTAGATATCCATCATATTGTTTTCGATAGCATCTCTATGGAGATCTTTATGAAAGAATTATTTTCTTTATATAATAATATAGAATTACCTAAGCCTAAATTAAATTATATTGATTATGCTACCTGGTTTAATGGAAAAGAGAATAGAGAAAATTTAAATACTCAAAAAGAGTTTTGGGTTAATCAATTACAAGGGTATACGAATACAGCTATACTGCCTTCAGATTTTAAAAAGAAAAATGAAATGTCATTTGAAGGAGACTGCATGAAGTTTAAGATATCAAATAATAGAAAAGAAATCCTTGAAGTACTTGCCAAGAAATATAAAATTTCTTTGTTTACTTTACTTACTAGTCTATATGGTATTTTACAAGCAAAATTAACTGGAGTTGATGATATAGTAGTTGGAACACCTGTAGCAGGAAGAAGGCATTGGAGTGTTGAAAATATTATAGGTATGTTTATGAATACTCTTGGGATTCGTATTCTTCCTAAAAATGAACTAAAATTTGATGAATATTTAAAAAATGTTAGTTTAAGTGTTATGCAGAGTTTTGATAATCAGGAGTATCCTTATGAAGAGCTTCTTGAAGATTTGAAAACAAATTATACTAACGAAAAGGCTCCATTATTTAATACTCTTATTTCTTTAGTTAATGCTACAAAAAATATAGAAAGTAAGATAGGTGAATTTAATATAAAGCCCTTAGAGTTTGATAAAACTACTTCTAAGTTTGATTTGAGCATGTATTTTGTTAATGGAAATGACGAAATCAGTTGTGTATTTGAGTACAATACACAATTGTTTAAGAAAAATACTATAAAACAATTTTTTAATTATTTTACAAATATTATAGATCAAGTGTCTATTAACGAGTCTGTTATTTTGGGTGAAATATCTCTTCTTAATCAAAGCTCTAGTAATGAATTAATAAAACTTAATGATTTTACCAATGTGAGTTTTCAAAAAGAAACGACTTTGGTTGATTTATTTGAGAGTCAGGTAGAGAAAATGCCAAATGACATAGCTTTAATATTTGGTGAAAAAACGATGACCTATAACGAGGTAAATCAAAAATCAAATAAAATAGCTAGAATGTTACGTTCAAAGGGAATTGGTCGTAATGATGCTATAGGTGTTTTAATGGAAAAAAACCTAGAAGTAGTAATAAGTATGCTAGGTATTTTGAAAGCAGGAGGAGCTTATGTTCCTATTGATGTTACTTATCCACAAGAAAGAATCGATTACATAGTAGAGAATAGTCAATTAAAATGGACATTAGCTTCTGAAGAGTATTATAGATTAGTTGATAAAACGGATGTAGAAATTATTAATGTTTTAGACTCAGAGCTAATTTTAGATTCTTCAAATTTACCAAAAATGAATCATCCTGAAGATCTTAGTTATATAATTTATACTTCAGGAACTACTGGTAAACCGAAAGGAGTTATGGTAGAGCATAAGAATGTGGTTCGTCTTCTTTTTAACAAAGAATTTCAATATAATTTTAATAATGAAGACGTGTGGACAATGTTTCATAGTCATTGCTTTGATGTTAGTGTATGGGAAATGTATGGAGCATTACTAAATGGTGGTAAACTGGTTATTGTTTCTCAATCAGATGCTCGAGATCCTTCAAAATATTTAGAAATATTACAAAAACATAGGGTAACTATATTAAATCAAACCCCTACAGCCTTTTACTCATTGAATAATACTTGTGAGAAAAAACAAATATTATTACCAGATGTGCGATATGTTGTTTTTGCAGGAGAAGCATTAACTCCTTCAAAATTGAGTAAATGGAGAGAGCGTCAACCAAAGGCGAAGTTAATTAACATGTACGGAATTACGGAAGTTACTGTACATATGACTTATAAAGAAATTGGAGACCAAGAAATACAACATAGCATAGGTAATATAGGGAAAGCTTTACCAACAGGGGCTATATACCTTTTAGATAAAAATATGAAGCAGGTACCTGTTGGGGTTATTGGTGAAATTTATGTAGGAGGTCATGGAGTAACCCGTGGTTATATGAATAATAAAGAACTTACAGATTCACGTTTTATAAAAAACCCTTTTAAAGAAGGAGATCGTCTTTATAAATCAGGAGACTTGGCAATACTTTTGTCTAATGGAGAATTGGAGTATAAAGGAAGAATTGATAGACAAGTTCAATTAAAAGGTTTTAGAGTTGAATTAAAGGAAATCGAATCTCATTTAGTTCAGCATGAATTAATAAAAGATGTAGTTGTAAATATGGCTAAATCTGAAAAAGATGAGCCTTATTTGTGTGCATATTATATAGGAGAACAAGAATTACAAATTACTGAGTTGAGGGCATATTTGGAAACTAGGTTGCCACACTATATGATACCATCTTATTATGTTAAAATCAAAGAAATTCCATTTACCTCAAACAATAAAATTGATTTTTCTAAACTACCAAAGCCAAAAGTAGGAACATCTGAAAAAGCATATTTGGGCCCAACCAATGAAGAAGAAAAAATAATGTGTAAAATTTGGGAAGAATGCCTAGAGGTTGGTCAGATAGGAATATTAGATAACTTCTTTGCTTTAGGTGGAGATTCTTTAAAAGCAATTGGGTTGATATCAAGAATAAATGAGTCTCTATCATCTTCTTTAATTATTGCTGATATTTATTCAAATCCAACAATCAAAAAATTAGCAAGTATCGTTAGGCCTGAAGAAGATTTGAAGTATGAAATTTTGAAAAAAGAAGTAGAAGAAGAGCTAAATTTATTTCAAGAAACGTATAAGAAAAATAATCAATTTCAGGATTCTTACGAGGCAGTATATCCTATGAGTGGGATAGAAAAGGGAATGGTATATTATACATTGTTAACCAAAGAAGAAAATGCTAATAATATTTTGTATCACGAGCAAAATATATACCCTCTTCTTCTAGATAATTTTAATTTAGATACTTTTAAACGTGCATTAAAATTATTAACTAATAAACATGAGGAGCTGAGAAAAATATATGATTTAAATAATTTAACTCATATTATTTTAAAAGAAATAGAACCAGACTTGAAGTTTATTGATATATGTCATTTAAGTACTCAGGAACAAAAGGAATATATTTCGAAAAAATGTGAAGAGGAAAAATTGAAGCAAACTGAGCTTTCAATGTCTCTAATCTGGAGAATGCATATTATTAAAGTTCGTGAAGATTATCAATATTTATTATTTGATTTTAACCATTCATTAATGGATGGTTGGAGTTTGGCTGTGTTTTTAAGAGACTTATTTAATACTTACGATTACCTTGTAAACGACTCAGAGTATACACCAATGCAAATTAGAGGAGGGTATAGAGATCAAATAGCCGCAGAATTAATGGCTTCTAAAAATGAATCGAGTAAAGATTATTGGAAAACAGAATTAGAAGATTATAAACGTTTTGAACTGAAACCTACAGGAAATCCAAGTAAAACAATTACTAATAATTATGATTTAGGTATTGAATTTCGAAAAGAATTAGAAGGAGTTGCAGAAAAACTAAATGTGAGTTTTAAACATTTATGTTATGCAGCATTGATGTTTTCGTTGAAAAGAATGACTTATGAAAATGACTTAACAATTGGAGTTTCTTCAAATACAAGACCTTTAATTATAGATGGAGAAGAACTGGTAGGCTGCTTTTTAAATACAGTTCCATTTAGAATAAAAGTTCCCGAAAATATAACTTGGAAAGAATATATAAACCTTGTAGATGATAAGTTAATAAATTTAACCTATCATGAGCGTATACCTTTTTATAAGATTTTAGAATATATTGACGAAAAAACCATTGATCAAAATCCTGTTTTTGATGTAAAACTGAATTATATTGATTTTAGACCTTATAATGAGTTTAAAAATAAAGAGGATAATTTTTTAGAAAAAACAATGGCTGATGCCAAAGCTTATGTAAATGAAAATACACCTTTAAATTTAACGATACTTGCTCAAAATGATATGTTTGCGTTGAATTTGATTTATTCTTCGGCATTTTTAGAAGCAGAAGAGTCAGATAAATTGTTTAGATATCTTAAAAATACTTTAGAGCAGATAGCAAACGATGTTAATGAAAAACAAAAAGGTGATAGTGTTCTAGACCAAGAAGAGTATTTGAAATTAACGAACGATTTTAATGATGTAGAAGCTCCTTTTAAAAATAATAAAACAATTCTTGATCTTTTTAATGAACAAGTTGAAAAGTTACCAGAAAGCCTAGCAGTTACTTTTGAAAAGAAAAGTTTAACATATAAAGAACTTGATGAACTTTCAAATAAATTAGCTCATAGACTTATTGATATGGGAGTTAAAAATGAAACTTTAGTTCCGATAGCTGTAGATAGGTCAATAGAAATGATTGTAGGAATTTTAGGTATTTTAAAAGCAGGAGGAGCTTATGTTCCAATTGATCCTACATTTCTTCAAAAAAGAATAGACTATATTTTGAGTGATATTAATTCACAGTTTGTATTAACTCAACGCCAGCATGATAGTAAATTTAACATATTAAAACTTTTCATAGATGACTTTTCAACTTATAGTGATTATGATAAGTTGCCTCCAAATATTAAGATAGATACTACTTCTTTAGCCTATGTTTTTTATACTTCAGGAACAACAGGACAACCAAAAGGAGTAATGAATAGTCATTCTGGAGTTTGTAATAATTTATTATGGATGAAGAATCATTTTAATATTAATAATGATGATCATATTTTACAAAAAACTAATTTCTGTTTTGATGTTTCAGTGTGGGAGTTAATACTGCCAATTATTTCTGGAGCAAGAATAGTTTTTGCAAAACCAGAAGGTCATAAAGATCCAAAGTATATAGAGAAAATAATAGCTGAAGAGGACATAACTTTAGTGATTTTTGTACCTTCAATGTTAACCATTTTCTTAATGGGGATTGAAAAATTTAATGGAGGAAAACTTCGTGGTATTATTACGATTGGAGAAGAGTTAAAATTATCTACAGTACGAGATTGTAAGGCTAAACTACCAAATGTATTATTGCACAATACTTATGGTCCAACTGAAGCTGCTATTGCTGTTACTTCTATAAACATAAGTGATTATGCTGCTAATATGGTTCCTATTGGTAAACCTATAGGAAATACGAAGATTTATATAGTTAATAGTCAAAATGAGATACAACCTACAGGGGTTAAAGGTGAATTATTAATTGGTGGTGTTCAAGTAGCAAGAGGATATCTTCATAAACCAGAGTTGACATCTGAAAAATTTATAAAAGACGAGTTTGACCCAAATAGTGAATACAAATTATATAAATCAGGAGATTTTGCTCGATGGCTTCCAGATGGAACAATAGAATTTTTAGGTAGAATAGATAATCAAATAAAACTTAGAGGAAATAGGATAGAGTTAGGAGAAATAGAATTTAATTTATGTAATCACACTGCCATAGAAACGGCGATTGTATTATTAAGAGAATACAATGGAACTCCGCATATAGTAGCTTATTATTTACCTAATGGAAAAGAATCATTGAATATTGATGGATTAAAAAATTATTTAAAAGAGAGTTTACCAGAATATATGATTCCTACATATTTTGTTGAATTAAATGAATTACCGTTATCATCAAGTGGTAAACTAAACAAATCTTTACTGCCAAATCCAAAAGTTTTAAGATTGGCTTCACATGTAAACCCTTCAAATAAAACAGAAGAATTATTACTGGATATATGGTCGGAGATTTTAAGTATTGAAAAAGATAAAATTAGTGTAACTACAAGTTTCTTTAACATTGGTGGAAATTCATTAAGTGTAATTACTCTTGTAAACGCTATCTCAAAGATGTTTTCTGTTGATATGTCACTAACTGATGTTTTTGCAAAACAAACGATAAAAAGAATATCCGATTACATAATTACTATTAAACAAGTAGAAATGGAACCTGAAGTTTTCGACAAAAATGTTGCGCTGTTACTCTAGTTAACAGTAGGGTTGGTAATTAGTTAAATGCAATTATATAGTTAATACCTTATTGATTTTGTAATTATTGAAATAGTTGCTTTTGGGGTATAAGAGTATTATTGAAAAAACATTAATTGCAGTGGCTCTATAAATCTTATTTCAACCTTAACAAAACAGAATTATATAGACAAAATAATAATCGAAAAACTAAGTCGATATCATGAAAATAGACGAATATATTAGTAGTTTAAGAGATAAGAATATTATTGTTTCTTTTTACAATAAGCAAATTGCCGTTAATGCAGAAGACGGAGTTTTAACACCAGAAATAGTATCAGAATTAACTTCTAAAAAACAGGAGCTATTAGATTTTTTTGGGGCAGTTAAAAAAGGAAAACAATTTGAAGTAATTCCTAAAGCATTAGAGCAAGATTATTATCCGTTATCATCTGCACAAAGCCGCATGTATTTTTTATATGAGTTTGAAAAAAAAGGAACTAGTTATAATATGCCTAGTTTTTACAGGGTTAGTAAAAATCTGGATATCTCTAAGCTAGAAGCTGCTTATAAAGAATTAGTTCACCGTCATCAG
>JBELFC010000048.1:0-20836 GCA_042093175.1 Tenacibaculum sp.
ACACTAACTCTTATTCGAGAGATTGCTTCAGTCGTAACCTCCTTCGCAATGACAACCATTAATCAACATATTGTTTATTATTTAAACCCAATCGCCAATGCCATTTTATCTTCTAATTCTTGTTGATGATTTGAAGATACTTCAGGGTTCCAGTCAAAGTGTTTTATGAACTCTTCTAACACAAATTGCTTATAGTTATCAACGCTTGGTTTATCAAAAAACAAGCGTCCTGTACGTCGCATAAAAAAGTCGGTTGGTGTACACGTCATTTCATGCTGAATAGTAAACCAAATTTCAGCTTTTAATAATTGTTTTTCTGAATTTTCTTCGGATAACTCATCAAATTTATCTAAAATAATATCGGTTTGTTTTCCGTAATTATGTACTAAATAACTAGCGTCTTTTTCTGTTAAACCAAATGATTTTATACGTTTATATACCTGATTCGTGTAAATTTTTACAGACTTGTAATTTAAAAATGGTCCTCCTGATAAAATAAGGTCTTCTGTTTGTATGGGTTCAAATTCTTTTTCAAACCTACGGGTCATCTTTTTAGCTACTATATCTACAATACGTTCAGCCATTTTACGATACCCTGTTAATTTACCTCCAGCAATAGATATTAACTTCGTATCAGACACAAATATTTCATCTTTACGAGATAACTCTGAAGCTGATTTTCCTTCTTCATGAATTAATGGTCGTAAACCTGCCCATGACGACTGAATGTCTTCTAATGTAAGTGTTATATCAGGAAACATATTATTTACTGCTTCTATTAAATAGAGTGCATCAACAATACTAGTTTCTACCTTGTCTTTATCTTGTTGGTAATTGGTATCAGTGGTTCCAAAATAAGTTACTTTTCCTCTAGGAATAGCAAACATCATTCGTCCATCAGGAATATCAAAATACACCGATTGCTTTACAGGTAATTTTTCATGAGCTACTACTAAATGAACTCCTTTAGTTAAATGTAAACGTTTTCCAATTTTTGAATTGTTAATTTGACGTAGTTCATCTACCCAAGGTCCTGCTGCATTTACAACATACTTCGCTTTAATATTAAAACTTTTATCAGTTAAAACATCGGTAACTTTAGCTCCAACTACACGTTTATTTTCATAAATAAACTCATCAGCTTGCACATAGTTTAAAATTTGCGCGTCATATTGACTAGCAGTTTTTAATATTTCAATCGTTAAACGAGCATCATCAGTTCTATATTCTGCATAAAACCCGGCACCATTTAAAATACTATCTGGCAATAATGGCTCTTTTTCAAGCGCCTCTTCTTTGTCTAACATTTTACGTTTGTCATCACCTTCAACCGATGCTAATACGTCGTAAATTTTTAGTCCTATAGATGTTAACCATGATCCATAAGTTCCTCCTTCAATAAGTGGTAAAATCATTTTCTCAGGAATTACCAAATGAGGAGCTAGCTTATGTACTATTGCTCGCTCTGTACCTACTTCTTTAACTAGCCAGAAATCAAATTGTTTTAAATATCGTAAACCACCATGAATTAGTTTAGTTGATTTACTACTGGTACCAGAAGCAAAATCATTTTTTTCTACTAAAGCAACTTTCATTCCTCTTGATGCTGCATCTAAAGCAATTCCAGCTCCTGTAATTCCACCACCAATAATTAACATATCAAACTCTGTGGTTTCAAGTTCTTGTTGAATATTTGTACGGTTAAAAAACGAAAAATTGTTCATAGTAGAAAGGTGTTTTCCAACAAAAATAAGAATAAAAATGAGTTGTTAAGCTATAAAAAAAGAGCCGAAAAATTTTCAGCTCTTTTTATAGTCCCCCCGGACTAAAATCAATAATTATTTATTGATTAATTTTTTGCCAATTTTGGTCAGCTTTCTTTTGAAGTTCTTCTGGATTTTCTTTTAACCACAACTTCAATGTATTTGTTCCCCATGAATTGTAAAAAAGGTATAATTTACCATTTCTAATTTCAAAAGTTTTAGGATTTATAGATACTTTTTCTCCATTTTTACCTATTGCATATGCACAGTACCCACCGTATTGAGGAATGTATTTTTGAGGCTCTTTTTTAAAGGCTTTTAAGTTTTTTTCAGAAGAAAATCTAAAAGTAACATTATCGTGTTTTGTTGTTATTTTTTTACTTCCTTTTAAGGCAATATTATTAAAATAAGCAACAACATCGTACCCATTTGCTACTGCTCCTTTTTTTAAATTGTAATTGTTTTGTGCACCAACAAAAGATGTTACAAAAAATAAAACGCAGATTAATTTATTCATACTCTACTTGTTAATATGCTTTATTTCTTCCCAGTTTTTATCTCCTTTTGATTGTAGTTTTTTAGTATCACCTTCTTGCCAATCTTCTAATTTATTAGATAACCAAGAACTGTAAAACAAGTACAACTTACCATCTCTAACTTCATAAGCTTCTGCATCAATATACATCTTTGTTTTTTTAGCCGCTATAGCATATGCACAATACCCTCCGTATTGAGGAATATATTGAGTTGGTTTTTTTTCAAAGGCTTTTAAATTTTTTTCAGATGAGAATTTAAACTTTACTCCATCGTACGTTGTTTGATATTTTGTTTTTCCTTTCTTAGGCTTTGTGTTCGTAAAATACGAAACAACGTCATAACCTTCGGCTATGTAACCTTTTTTAGTATTGTAATCTGTTGTTTGTGCGAAAAGTGATGCAGAAAACATCACTATTAGGAGAGTATATATGTTTTTCATAAATAGAGAGTCGGAAAAAAGTAAGAGTACTTACATTTTTAAATTGAAATTTATAGAATCGTTATTTAACGACGTTTACTTCTTGTTTTTTTTTCTTTGATTTTTACAAAAATTAATTTATGTCTTCCTTTTGGGCTTTCTCTTTGTTCAATTTCAAATTTATCAATTGACTTTATTAAAGGAGTAAGCTTATCAAAACCAAAATTTCTTGAATCAAAATTAGGTTGTTTCTTTTGCAATAAACTACCTACATCACCTAAAAAAGCCCAACCATCATCATCAGATACATCAGCTATTGTTGTGCTTATTAATTCAATTTCTTTTCTAGTAATTTTATCAACATTGTATTTAGTTGACTCTTCCTTACCGGTTTCTATATTTTGTATAGCAGTTTTACTTTTTAATATTTCTATGTAAATAAACCTATCGCAAGCTACAATAAACGGATTCGGGGTTTTCTTTTCACCTATACCAATTACTTGCATTCCAGCCTCTCTTAACCTAGTTGCTAATCTTGTAAAATCACTATCACTTGATACCAAACAAAAACCATTTACTTTTTCAGAATAAAGAATATCCATTGCATCAATTATCATTGCTGAATCTGTTGCATTTTTACCAGTTGTATATCCATATTGCTGAATTGGAGTTATCGCATTTTCTAATAACAGATTTTTCCATTTTGATAAATTTGGCTTTGTCCAATCTCCATAAATTCTTTTGATTGTAGGATTACCATATTTAGCAATTTCTTCCATCATTTCTTTTACATAAGCTGAAGGAATATTATCACCATCAATAAGTACTGCTAAATTTGAGTTTACATCCATATAATGAACTTTTTACAAGCTTTTTTTACTAGGGAAAGATATTTAAAAACAAGATAATAAACAAGTAAATTATAATACGAGTAAATTACAACCTCGGATATCAGAATTATCAAATCGACCAATAATTTCAAAACTATTATTACTACTTACTTTTCCTAAATCTTGAGTTGCAATAAATGAACAGGAATTGTAATTCGCTAAATCAATTACGTTAATTCCTCCTGACTTTTCTTTTGGTAAAATAGTTAATGCATCTTCAGTGTCTCTAGTCAATAAACGCATCCAGGGTGGGCAATTAAAAACTCCTTTACCATTGGAATATCCTTGACTTAATAATTCAGTCATTCCATATTCTGAATGAATATTTTCAACACCAAATCCGTTACCTAATATTTGATGTAACTCATCACGTATTAATTCTTTTCTTCTACCTTTCATTCCTCCAGTTTCCATAACGATGGTGTTTTGAAGATTGAATTGGTGTTTTTCAATTAAATCTAGTAAAGCAAAGGAAACTCCTATAAGTAGCACTTTTTGACCTTGTTTATCTAATTTGATAAGTTTTTCAGCCAATTCAGATAAATTATTCAAATAAAAACCACTTTCAGAATTTTCAGAACGCTTAATTAAATCGTCAACCATATATACTAAAGAAGAGCCTTTTCGTTCTAAATAATTAGGAAGCAATGCTAAAACAACATACTCTTGAATATTGCCATAAAAATGTTTAAAACCTTTTAAATAACTAGTTTCATACCATGATAAATCTGTTACATGGTGCTTACTTGTAGAAGTCCCTGTAGTTCCTGAACTTGTAAAAACTTCTTGAACCTCATCATTTGATGAAACTACTTGCTTATCTTTAAAAAATTGTATTGGTAAAAATGGAATTTTATCAATAGTAGTAACATCTGATGGATGTATATATAATAAATCGCAAAAAGAACGATATATCTTATTATTTTTAAACTGATGCTTAAAAACGGATAACGCTACTTCGTTAAACTCTTTTTCTGACTGTATATTAAAAACCTTGTTTTGCATAATTTTTACAAAAATAAGAGTATTCTACGCAACCTTTTAAGTTTTTCTGCATCTTGTATAAAAGACAACGTATGGGAACCATGATTTATACCAAAATAAGTTCGCTTTTTACAAGAACCATATCTAAAAAGCCAAAAAAAGAAAAGTTAATAACTATTGCATCTAAAAGAATAGTAAACAACATAAATTCTTTAAAAAAAGGAATTTTAATTAAAGAAAAAAGCTTTAGTGATTGGACTCTTTATAATAGGGATATTAAAGGATTTATTTATGAAGATGGTTATGAATATGAATTAATAGTTTCTGAAAATGATATAGAAAAAACGTTTTCCTTAGTTAGAGTACTAACAAAAACAAAGAAACTTTCTGAAAACTTACCTTGCTAACAAACAAAATATTATGAAAACTAAAATGAACAGACTACTAACCTTTATTTGTATTTTAACTGCTTTTATTAGCTTATTACTTATTGGGTGTAATAATAATGATATCCCTTTTGATTCTAATAATTTATTAAAAGGTGTTTGGGCTAATGCAAAACACAATGGAGAAACAATAACTTTTAAACGTGTTAAATCATTACCAGAAAAAGAGTATGGTGTTGCATTTAATGATGCTAATGTTTTTATACAGAAAACTTCAGGGTTTTGTGGTACTCCTCCTTTAACTTTTTATGATGATAAAGGTACTTATAATGCTGACAAAGTATTAATAAAAGTGCAATTAGATAATTTTCCTGGAAATTTTAATTGGGAAATTGTTTCTTTAACTGAGAAAGAGTTAGTTGTAAAAACTGCCTTAACAGAAAGAGAAAAAGAACATCAGGAATTACTGAAAATGTATAGCATATTTCATACTATAGCGACAAGCAAAACTTGTGAAAATTCAAATGATTGGGCATATACTAATTATGGAAGCAAAGCTTGTGGGGGACCACAAGGTTATATTGCTTATTCTAAAAAAATTGATGTCTCAGGTTTTTTAAAAAAGGTAGAAAATTACACAAAAGCTGAAGATATTTATAATAAAAAGTGGGGAATTGTTTCTACTTGCGACATTCCTCCAAAACCTACCAGTATAGAGTGTGATAATGGAGTAGCAGTGTTAAAATATTAGTATTTTTAAAAAAATATTTAACACATTAATTTAAAAGAAATCATAGCGCAATGTTGCCAGCAAAATATTAAGGCACAAGCAAAGGTTTATCAACTTTTTTCTGATAAGCTCTTTGGACTTTGCTTAAAGTATTCTAGAAATTATGAAGATGCTCAGGATACTTTACAAGATAGCTTTTTAACTATTTTTAAAAAAATTAAACAATATAATAACAAAGGTTCTTTTGAAGGTTGGATGAAACGTATAGCTATAAATACTGCTCTTCAAAAATATAGAGAGAAATCTCCTTTACAAATAGTAAAAGAAGAATCTATTGAAGATATTGAAGAAGTTGAATACGATGATTCTATAATAAGTGTCTCTTTTTTATTAGAAACAATTCAAGAATTACCAGACAGGTATAGGCTGATATTCAACCTATACGTTTTAGATAAATTTTCACATAAAGAAATAGCCAAAATGCTACAAATTTCTGAAGGAACATCTAAGTCAAATTTATCAAGAGCAAGATTATTATTAAAAAGAAAAATTGAAGTTTATCAAAAAATGCAACAGGAAGCATA
Source organism: Tenacibaculum sp. (assembly GCA_042093175.1). Classification (GTDB taxonomy): domain Bacteria; phylum Bacteroidota; class Bacteroidia; order Flavobacteriales; family Flavobacteriaceae; genus Polaribacter. The sequence continues at coordinate 6,293 of JBELFC010000048.1, forward strand.
AATGAATGATAGAAAGAACATAGACAGGTTATTTGAAGAAAAGCTTAATGGATTTGAAGCTTCGCCTAAGCCTGAAATATGGGATAATATTGAGGCTAAGCTTAAAAAGAAAAAACGCAGAGTTTTACCTATGTGGTGGTTGTATAGTGGTATTACGGCTGTTTTTATATTAGGTTTTGTTTTATATCCTTTTTTTAAAAGTACTATTCCTTTAGAACCGGTTATTAACCCAACTGAAACCATTGTTAAAACTCCTGATAATTTTAATAATTATAAAAAAGAAATAGATACAGATATACCTTTAATAACAGAAGACAGTAACAATAGTATAAAAGAAAAAAACACAATAATAGCCGAGAAGAAGACTATAAATGTTTCATCAAAAAAAAGAGCTACAAATAACAAATTAATTGCACATAAAAAGATAGTGTCTGGTAAAATAGTTGAAGGGGTTTTATCGGATAAAAAAAGAGCTATGGAAAAGATTATTATTGAAAAAAAGAAAAAAGAAAAAAATGTAGTTAAAAAAGATACTCTAAAAAAACTGTTTACAAAAAAAGACTTTCTTGCTGAAATAAGTAAAAAAGATAGTGTGCTAACTATCAAAACAAATAAGGATAAATGGTCTGTATCTCCTGTTTTTGCGTTAACTCATGCTAACTCTCTTACGCAAAGCTCAGCTTTAGATAAAAGTTTAACCTCAGCTAGTTTAACAGGTGATAACAATATTTCTTATGGTATAAGAGTAGCCTATCAACTAAATAATAAATGGTCTATACAATCAGGGTTATTTACACAAAAAGTTGGTTTTACAAATAAAAACTTGTCGGTTATGGCAAATGTAAGAGGAGCAGGTTTAGAAAGTGTAGAACTAACATCTAGCCCCTTACTTATTTTAAATCAGTCTAATAACGCAACTGATGTTAACACATTAAGTAGCGCGAGTATCGTTACTAATGAAGCTTCTTTAAACCAAACATATAGTTATATTGAAGTTCCTATTGAACTAAAGTATGCTGTCTTAAAAACTTCAAAATTTAACACCAAAATAGTTACTGGCTTTAGTTCATTATTTTTAAATCAAAATGAAGTTACAGTAACATCAGAAAGAATATCACAAACCATTGGGAAAGCTTCTAATTTAAACACATTAAACTTTAGTGGGAATTTAGGGCTTGATCTTGAATATTCAATTAATAAAAAAATAAAATTCGTTGTAAATCCAATGTTTAAAATACACTTAAACACTTTTTCAAAAAACTCAAACGGATTTAAACCATACACGCTAGGTGTATACTCAGGAATTAGTTATCAATTTTAAAATTTATGTCATGAAAAAATTACTTTTATTATGTTTTGCTTTATCTCTTGCAGCATGTTCTCTAGATAGTGAAGACAACCAGGTTGTTAAATTATTAACTATCGATGAATCTTTTACTCCACAAAGTTTCACCTATAAATCTAACGATACTATCAAGGTAAAATATACCTTACCTAACAGCTGTCACTCTTTTTTTAGTTTATACTATCAAAGTGATGGGAATGCAAGAATTATTGCAATTAGAGCTTTAGAAAAGCTAAATGCAAATTGTTCACAGCAAACTATCTCTAAAGAATTAAAAATACCAATCCAAATTCAACAAAAAGAAGATTATATTTTTAAGTTCTGGAAAGGTAAAGACAATAATGGTAATGATATTTTCGAAGAAAAAACAATACCTGTTAATTAGAGATTAAACTTTTACAATAGCTGTATCATCTAATAATGGTTTATTACAAAAACGAAGTATTAATTGGGCAACTGCAATAGTATCACGTTCACAATACTCAACAATTCGTTTTAAATTTTTCTCTTTATAATACACATTAGCAACTTCGCTTCCGTCAATATCTTCTTTTGGTGAAGGTATTCCTAAAATATGTGTTAATAATTTTAAAGAGGTATAGTGTTTGTAGTCACCAAATTTCCATAATTCCAGTGTATCAATATGGTTAACTTCCCATGGTTTTTTACCAAATAAGTTAAGCATATCTGGTAATGGAATTTGGTGCACAACCATTCGTCTAGCTATATACGGAAAATCAAATTCTTTTCCATTATGAGCACACAAAAGATGTTTTTTTAAGTTGAAATGCTTATCTAATAATTCTTTAAAGTCTTTTAATAAAATAGCTTCATCATCTCCATAAAATGAAGTAATTCTCAATTGTTTTTCATTATTTTTAATAATAAAGTACCCAACTGAAATGCAAATTATTTTACCAAATTCAGCCCATATACCTGCTTTTTTATAAAATTCTTTAGGAGAAAACTCTTCCTTTCGTTGATATTTAGTTTTTAAAGTATATAATTCTTGTTCTTCTTCTGAAACTTGATTCCACCCTTCATATTGAGGTACTGTTTCTATATCTAAAAACAATACATTCTGCAAGATTAATTTATGTATCATATTTTCCTTTTAATATTTTAAAAGAGTTGCATTGCATAAACCTAAATAATTTAGCTCCTTCAAAACTATTTTTATTCTATGTTCATACTTATTCATTATTAAAAAATACCAGAAAACATGTTTACATTTTATTGTAAACTTTTTAAGTGAAGTAATATATTTCATAAGATCAATTTTTTTAAATATACAAAAATTGATCTTAATTCATATTTAGATATTTAAAAGCTAAAACTATACTTTTAACTTACTATAAAAATGGTAAGTTTCTGATTTTTAAACAGTAACTTTTTTTAAAGTTTATAAAACATTAAATCAATGTTAAGTTAACTATGAGTAAGGTCAATTTGTTATTTTATCGTTACTTTTGGGTATTACTACTTAAAAATTAATGTATGAATACTAGCGATATTAAGATTTTATTAGTTGATGATGAACCAGATATTTTAGAAATAGTTGGTTACAACTTAAAATCTGAAGGATATCAAGTTTTTACAGCGAACAATGGTGCTGAAGCAGTTAAAACGGCAAAAAAAGTAAATCCGCATCTAATATTATTAGATATTATGATGCCTGAAATGGATGGTATAGAAGCCTGTGAAAAAATTAGAAATATAAAGTCTCTTGAAAACGTTATTATCTCCTTTTTAACCGCAAGAGGTGAAGATTATTCTCAAGTTGCTGGTTTTGATGCCGGTGCTGATGATTATATTACAAAACCAGTAAAACCAAAGGTGTTAGTTAGTAAGGTAAAATCATTACTTCGTCGTTTAAAAACAGAAGAGAAAGCTGATACAACTACTAAAATTGGTGATATTGTTATTAACAGAGATGAATATGTTGTTTTTAAAGGTGATGTGAAAATTTCGTTACCAAGAAAAGAATTTGAACTATTCTCTTTATTAACTTCAAAACCTGGAAAAGTATTCAAAAGAGAAGTTATTTTAGATAGCGTTTGGGGTAATGAAGTTGTAGTAGGAGGAAGAACAATAGACGTTCACATTAGAAAACTACGTGAAAAAATTGGTGATAATTATTTTAAAACTGTAAAAGGTGTTGGTTATAAATTTGTTTTAGAAGAAAACTAATAAAATCATATAAAAATATTTATGTAGATTGCTGTTTTAGCAATCTACTTTTATTTATACTAAAAATGAAAATTAAAAAAACATATAAATATGCTCTTTGGTCAGCCTTATATTTAACTTTACTGTCAATAATTTTTGCTGCACTTTCTTATCTTTTATTTTATAATTTTATTGGAGGAATTACCATTTTTATTTTCGGAATTCTTTTTTTTATAATCTCTTTTTTTATCATTCAATATAGAACAGAACATTTTATATATCAAAGAATAAAAAAATTATATGAAGATATTTCTGTTTTAGATATTAACGATCTAAAACGAAAAAAAGTTACAACAGATATCGAAGCTTTAACAAAAACTGTACAAGAATATGTTGAAGGAAAAAGTGAAGAAATTGCTCATTTAACGCAAAGAGACTCTTTTAGAAGAGATTTTTTAGGAAATGTAGCTCATGAATTAAAAACACCTCTTTTTACCGTTCAAGGATATATTTTAACCTTAATAGAAGGTGCTGCTGATGATCAAGAGATTAGAACAAAATACCTAGAAAGAGCTAATAAAGGAGTAGAAAGATTAACCTCAATTATTAAAGATTTAGACATGATTGCTAAACTTGAAACTGAGGGAATGAAAATGAATATTGAGCCTTTTAATATTTTAGAATTAATACAAAACGTTTTTGATTTGTTTGAAATGAAAGCAAAAAAACGTAACATTAAACTAAAGTTTGATAAACTATATGAGTTTCCATTTTTTGTAAAAGGTGATGTTGAACGTATTGAACAAGTGTTAATTAATTTAGTGGTAAACTCTATTAAATATGGTAAAGTAGGTGGAGTAACAACAGTTAGTATAGAAAGCTATAATCCAAACAAGTTTATTATAAAAGTTATTGACGATGGTGAAGGAATTAAGCAAGAACATTTATCACGTTTATTTGAACGTTTTTATAGAGTTGATCAAAGCCGTTCTAGAGAACAAGGTGGCTCAGGTTTAGGTTTATCAATTGTTAAACATATAATTGAAGCACACGGTGAAACTATACTTTTAAAAAGTAATTATGGTGAAGGCTCAGAGTTTTCTTTTACTTTAGAAAAAGCAATGTAATTTTTAAAACCAAAAACCTAAGTTAAATAACCAATATTTTTCTTTATGATCTGGAGACCAAGAATACTTGATTTCTACAGGTCCTAAAAGCGTTTCTACACTGTAACCTAAAGCGTAACCAGATTTTGTGTTTTTAAACAGCTTACCGTCAGCAAAAATATCATTTTCAACACGTGCATAATTTGCTATAAATGTTGCATACTGTTTATCAAAAACACTGTATCTAAAATTAAATTCAGATTTTAAAAAAGATTGATTACTTAGAGCACCTATTTCATAACCGTAAAAAGATTTAAAATTATTAATATAATTTTTATTGTAACCTCCTAAGTTAAAATCAAATATTCCTGAAGCTACGTTTCCTAATGTATATCCAGCTTCTGATGTATATTGAAAAGTAAGCTTGTCGTAAAAAGTTTTTGCAAAACCTAAAGTACCTGACAACTGTGAAAACTGACTATATTTATTTGTTAATACAATATCTTTTTGACTAATATTTTCATTTCTATCAGACCAAATAAACCATTTAAAATCTACATCAGCATAAAATCCACTTGTTGGGAACATTTTTTTATTATAAGTATCTAATTTTAAAAATGTAAAGGCGTTTATATAATTACTATTATCAAAAACAGTTTCTTTATCATTCGTTAAAATTGTTTCTGAAGTTATTTTAATTTTTTTGTTCTCTAACCCAATACCAAAAGCAAACTTTTTATCAACTGTAGTTTGTAAATGAACTGCGTTTGTAAAATCTATATACCTTATGTTAATTCTATTAATAACAGCATCGTTAAATAAAAAAGCTCCTCTAAAAGAATTATATCTTGAAGAAAAACCATAACTAGGTAATAATCCATTATCTATAAAATAATTTAAATTATAACGAATTCTATCACCAATTCCCAAGTCAAAAGAAAACTCATCATTTTGCTTTAATAATTTTTTGTGATTATAATTTAATAAAACTGCCGATTTGTACAATAAATCATAATGCAACCCAAAACGTAAAAAAGATTTAATATTATCTTCTTTAACTTTAAGTTCTAACTTTTTTCCTTTAAATGATTTTTCAAAATGATAATCTATTCTTTCAAAGTTTTTAGTAGCTGTTAATGAGCTAATTTTTTTTGAAATATCATTATAGGAAACACTATCACCTTCTTTTAACTGTAGCTTTCCTAAAATATAGTTATTTGTGTAGTTTTTATTCCCTTTAATAATTATTCTATCTACTAATATTTTATCATTAGAAAACTTTAATCGTGGTCTTCTTTTCTTTGCTTTTTGCAATTTAGCAATGCTATCAAAAACAACTTTATAAGGTTTTGCTACACGGATTCCCTCTGTTAAAATTTCTTGCTTTTTATCGAAAGAAATAACACTGTATTCTAAAATATTAGGTTTTAAACAAATATCCAACAGCTTCACTTGCTCGTCGGCTTTTTCATACATCTGAAAATTAATAATTTGCAATAAAATAGAAGCTACCGACTCTAATTCTTTTCTCTTTAATAATTCACCTTGAACATTCACCCCAATAATAAGGTCCATGTTTTTAGTTTTCATAATATCAACAGGAAAGTTATTTACAACACCACCATCAACTAATAATTTACCATCAATATCTACTGGATTTAATAACGAAGGAAAAGCTCCACTTGCTCTAAGAGCAAGGGGTAAAGAACCTTTTTCAAGAATAACTTCTTTTCCAGTTTCAATATTTGTTGCAATACAATAAAACGGAATTGGTAGTTTTGAAAAATCATTGATATTATCAACAGGAGCTAATAATTCAGTTAAAAAATTAAGTACATTTTGTCCTTTTGATAACCCTAAAGGCAATCCAACTCCTCCTTTTTTTATAGGTAGTGAAATAGCATACTTTTCACCATGCTGTTTCATAAAAAATGGTTTGTTATTTCTACTTACTTTATCTTGAAGTAACGACATAAAATCGGCCCCTTCAATAATTTTTTCAATTTGATTTGCAGAATAACCAGCAGAATATAACCCACCAATAATTGCTCCCATACTAGTACCTCCAATATAGTCAACTTGAACACCTGCCTTTTCTAGTTGCTTAAGTACACCAACATGGGCAAACCCTTTTGCTCCACCTCCACTTAAAACCAATCCAATTTTTGGTTGCTCTTGAGCTAATAAAAAAGTTGGAATAAGTAATAAAAAAAGTATTTTTCTCATAGTTATTTTTTATGATAATACTGGTAAATTTTTTGAGCCCTTGACAAGCCAACCACCTCTTTTAATTCATCTAAATTTGCACTTTTAACTCTTTTCGCTGATTTAAATGTACGCAATAAATTAGTAATGGTTTGTTTACCAATATCTGGTATTTCTTCTAATTCTGATTGTATAGCACTTTTGCTTCGCTTGTTACGATGAAAAGTAATCCCAAAACGGTGTGCTTCGTTTCGTAAGTATTGAATAATTTTAAGAGACTCTGATTTTTTATCTAAATATAGGGGAACACTATCTCCTGGATAATAGATTTCTTCTAAACGTTTAGCAATACCAATAATAGCTATTTTTCCTCTTAACCCTAAAACATCTAAGCTCTTTAAAGCCGATGATAACTGTCCTTTTCCACCATCAATTACTATTAACTGTGGTAATGATTTATCTTCTTCTAATAAACGTTTATATCTTCGGTATACTACTTCTTCCATTGAAGCAAAATCATCAGGTCCTTCAACCGTTTTTATATTAAAGTGACGGTACTCTTTTTTGCTAGGCTTTCCATCTTTAAACACAACGCAAGCAGCAACCGGATGAGTTCCTTGAATATTTGAATTATCAAAACATTCAATATGTCTTGGCTCTTCATGTAATCGTAAATCTTTTTGCATTTGTCCCATAATACGTTTTACATGACGCTCAGGATCTACAATTTTAATTTGTTTAAACTGTTCTTGACGGTAATATTTTGCATTTCTTTCTGATAACTCAACTATCCTTTTCTTATCACCTAACTTAGGAACTGTAACTTTTATATGCTCTCCTAAATTCACTTTAAAAGGCACATATATTTCCCTTGATAATGAATTAAATCGTTGACGAGTTTCAATAATAAATAACTCTAGTAATTCTTTATCTGTTTCATCTAACTTCTTCTTTATTTCTGTGGTATACGACTGCACTATAGCACCATTCATAACCTTAAAAAAGTTAGCATAACCATGAGTTTCATCAGAAATAATAGAAAATATATCTACATTATTAATCGATGGATTTACGATTGTTGATTTTGCTTGGTAATTTTGTAAAGAATCTAATTTTTCTTTAATCTTTTGAGCTTCCTCAAATTTCATGTCAGTTGCAAAATCAAGCATTATTTGATGAAATTGTTCTAAACTTTCTTTAAAATTACCTTTAATAATATCTCTAATTGCTTTAATATCTCGCAAATAGTTTTCTTCAGTTTGCATTCCTTCACATGGTCCTTTACAGTTTCCTAAATGATATTCTAAACAAACTTTATATTTATCTGCATTAATTTTAGTTTCGTGTAAATCATAATTACATGTTCGAAGCGGATATAACTCTTTAATTAAGTCTAATAAAGCATATACGGTTTTAACATTTGTATAGGGGCCAAAATATTCAGATCCATCTTTAATTACCCTACGAGTAGAAAAAATTCGTGGAAATCGTTCTTTTTTAATACAAATCCATGGATATGATTTATCATCTTTTAATAAAATATTATATCGAGGTTTGTATTTTTTAATTAGGTTGTTTTCTAAAAGTAACGCATCAGTTTCCGTATCAACTACAACATGTTCAATTCGTACAATTTTCTTTACTAAAATGCGTGTTTTTCCATTGTCGTGATTCTTAGTAAAATAAGATGATACTCGCTTCTTTAAATTTTTAGCTTTACCTACATATATAATAACATCCTCCTTATCAAAATACTGATATACTCCGGGTGAATCTGGTAGTGTTTTAACTTGTAATTCTAAAGCTGTAGGCATACAACGAAAATACAATTTTATAAAAAGAAATTAACTGTAATAACGTACATTTATCCATATTTATTTTTAGATGCAAAAACCATTAGATTTTTATAAAAAACAACTTGTTGAGTTAGAAGAAAGTTACACAACAATTACAAAAAAAATTATAACTGTTCGTATTTTACGTTTTGTAATTTTTTTATCTACAACAATAAGTATTTACTATACTTTTAAACTTTCTAAGATTCCTTTACTACTAGGTATAGTAGGATTACTACTTTTTGCTTTTTTAGTATTAAAACATCAAAAACTAAAAGACAATCGAAAAATTATTACTGCAAAAAAAGCAATTAATACTACTGAAATTAATGTTTTAAACAGGCGCTATTTTGATTTAGATACTGGTGAAGAATTTATAAACCCATCACACTTTTTTAGTAACGATATCGATCTATTCGGGATAGGTTCTTTTTTTCAATATATAAACAGAACTGTAACCAATGATGGAAAAAAGCAACTTGCTTTAACATTGGTAAGTAATGCAATTACAGGCATTAAAGAAAAGCAACTTGCTTTAAAAGAATTAGCCTCAAAAATTAAGTGGCGTCAGCATTTTTCTGCATTAGAAACTGCTGTTTCTTCTAAAACAGAAACAACAGAAATTACTAATTGGATTACAAATTACACATCAAAATTACCTGCCTTTTTAGCTATATTTTCTAAAATTTTCTCTGTCATTTCAATACTACTTATTGGATTATTTAGTTTCAAAATAATTACATTTTCAATAGTATTAACATGGTTTTTTATTGGTTTAGCAATTACTGGATATACAATTAAAAAAACGCAAAAACTATATACTGAAGCTGGTAATGCTAAAGATATCTTTAAACAATATCATCTTTTACTAGAACAAATAGAAAATGAAAATTTTACTTCTAGTATTTTAAAAAACAAACAACAAGATATTACTTCAGAAAATAAAAAAGCATCAACAATTTTTAAAGAATTTTCTAAAATATTGGATGCTTTTGACCAAAGAAACAACATCATAATAGCTGTAGTTGGTAACGGGTTGTTTTTATGGGATATTTTAAACGCTGTTAAAACTGAGCGTTGGATTAATCAATACAAAAACACTGTTGATAAATGGTTTAAAACTGTTAGCTTTTTTGATGCTCAAAACTCACTTGCTAACTTTGTTTATAATCAACCTTCATATGTTTTTCCTACTATTCAGGAAAAAGAAACAACTATTCAAGCAAAAAACTTAGGGCATCCTTTATTAAACCCATCAAAAAGAGTAGATAATAATTTTACTATAGATAACGAGCAATTTTTTATTATTACTGGAGCAAATATGGCCGGGAAAAGTACATTTTTACGTACTGTTTCTTTATCAATAGTTATGGCCAATTGTGGATTACCTGTATGCGCTGAAGGTTACAATTACAAACCTATAAAGTTAATAACCAGTATGCGAACATCTGATTCATTAACAGATGATGAATCTTATTTTTATTCAGAGTTAAAACGTTTAAAATTTATTGTTGATGAAATAAAAACGGATACTTATTTTATAATACTAGATGAAATTTTAAAAGGTACTAATAGTAAAGATAAAGCTATCGGTTCAAAAAAGTTTGTTGAAAAACTGAACGGTTCAAAATCTACTGGAATAATAGCTACTCACGATGTTAGTTTATGTGAATTAGCAAATGAACATTCACAAATAGCTAATTATTATTTTGATGCTGAAATTGTTAATAATGAACTGTATTTTGATTATGAAATGAAAAATGGTATTTGTAAAAATATGAACGCTTCTTTTTTATTACAAAAAATGGAAATTGTATAAATCTTAGTTTTCAATAAACTATGATAAATGACAGGAAAAAATTGATTCATTAATACGTACCTTTGTTAAATGCATACACTTCTTGATAGTTTCGGGCGACAAATTAACTATGTTCGGTTAGCAGTAACTGATCGTTGTAACTTGCGTTGTCAATACTGCATGCCTGCTCATGGTATTGACATTGTTCCAAGAAAAGAATTGCTTACCTACAAAGAAATGTACCGAGTTGTTCGAGTTCTTACTGAATTAGGTGTTAATAAAGTACGTTTAACTGGTGGAGAACCTTTTGTTAGAAAAGACTTTATTGGCTTTTTAGAAATGCTTTCTTATAATGATTTATTAGATACTATTAATATTACCACCAACGGAGCATTAGTTTCTAAACACTTAGAAAAATTAGAAAGCCTTAAAAAGGTTAAAAATATTAATTTAAGTATTGATAGTTTACAAGAAGAAAAATTTAAAACCATAACAAGACGTGATGTTTTTCCAGAAGTTTATAAAACTTTTGAGTTATTAGAAAAAAGCTCGTTAAGCTTAAAATTAAATGTAGTTGTACAATCTGGTTTCAACACAGATGAAATCAATGATTTTGTTCGTTTAACAAAAGAAAAAAACATTGCCGTTCGCTTTATTGAAGAAATGCCTTTTAACGGAAGTGGGCAACGTGACTTAAAAGAAAATTGGAATTTTAAACGAATTTTACAAGAAATACAATCCGAATTTGATATTGAAGAAATTCCTGCAAAAAAATCGTCAACTTCTAGAAATTATCAAGCAAAAAATCATTTAGGAACTGTGGGTATAATTCCTGCTTTTACTAGAACTATTTGTAATGATTGTAACCGTATTAGAATTACCTCAACAGGTACTTTTAAAAATTGTTTGTTTGATGATGGTGTTTTTAATTTACGTGACTTTATTCGGAACGGAGCAAGTAATGACGATTTAAAAGAGTTATTTTTATCTTTAGTAAAAGAAAAACCTGAAAATGGTTTTATCGCAGAAGCGAATAGAAAAAAAGGAAACGTTTCAGAAAGTATGTCAACTATTGGAGGGTAAAATGATTTATAGTATTCTTTACATATTAATAGGTCTGATATCTATTTATTTTGTCTTTAAATTAAAAAACCGAGACAACAACTTATGGGATAAATCAACATCTTTTAGTGGATTTATAGGAAGTTTTATTCTAATTGTAATTAGCATTATTGAATTATTTAAAGGGTTGTAATATGACAACAGTAGAAGAAGCAAAACATATAATTTTAGAAAACACACAAAACTTTGGTATTGAAGAAATTCCATTTATACAGTCAGTTGGTAGAATCTTAAAAGAAAATATTGTTGCCGATAGAGATTTCCCTCCATTCAATCGTGTAGCTATGGATGGAATTGCTATCAATTATCGTTTTTTTAAAGAAGGAATTCGTGATTTTAAAATAGAAGGTGTTCAACCAGCTGGTAGTATACAAGAAACACTTAAAAATGCAGCCAATTGTTACGAAGTAATGACTGGTGCTACTTTACCAAATAATACTGATACAGTAATTAGATATGAAGATGTACAAATAATTAATGGTACTGCAACTATTATTGTAGATGTTATTAAAGATCAACAAAATATACACAAACAAGGTTCTGATAAAATACAAGGTGACTTATTAATTAAAGAAAACACATGTATTTCTCCTGCTGAAATTGGAGTATTAGCAACTGTAGGTAAGGCGACTTTAAAAGTAGCTAAACTCCCCAAAGTTATGATTGTTTCTACTGGTGACGAATTAGTTGAAGTAGATAAAAACCCTTTAGCTCACCAAATTCGTAGAAGTAATGTATATACGTTAGTTTCTTTGTTAGAAAAATTAAATATCCCTTCAAAAACAGCTCACATAGCAGACGAAAAACCTGTTCTAAAAGAAAAAATAGCCGCCTTTTTACAAGAATATGATGTACTTCTTTTTAGCGGTGCTGTTAGTAAAGGAAAATTCGATTTTCTACCTGAAGTTTTAGAAGAATTAAAAGTTGAAAAACTGTTTCATAAAGTTACACAACGTCCAGGAAAACCATTCTGGTTCGGACGCTCAGTATCTTTTGATATAAATGGACGAAACGTTGATCAAAATTCAAAAAGTAATACAGTTGTTTTTGCTTTCCCTGGAAATCCTATTTCAACTTATGTAAATTGTATGGTTTATTTTTATGATTGGTATTATACATCTGTAGGTATCAAACCCAAAAAGGAAACGGCAATTCTTGCTGAAGATGTAAATTTTAAACCCAACCTAACGTATTTTTTACAAGTTAAATTAAGCTATCGTTTTGGTCATTTAATAGCAACTCCTATAAAAGGAAACGGCTCAGGTGATTTAGCTAGTTTAGTTTCAACAGATGGATTTATTGAAATTCCAAAAACAGAAGAAACTGAGTTTAAAAAAGGTAGTGTTTTTCCAGTAATTAAATATAGATAAACGTTACAAATTCATTTGAAATAACAATGTCAGTTCGAGTGATTTTGTGAAGAATGAACAAATTTGAATCGAGAACAAATAATATATTAGGATATTAAAATTTAAAACTAATAACGTGAGCAATTTTTCCCATATAAACGAAAAAAACAATCCTAAAATGGTGAATGTTTCTGATAAAAAAATCACGAAACGAACAGCTATTGCAAAAGCTACCATGTTTTTAGGTGAAGAAATTATTAGTCATTTTAATACCAATGAATTAATAACTAAAAAAGGTCCTGTTTTTCAAACAGCTATTATTGCTGGAATTCAAGCCGTAAAAAAGACTTCAGATATTATTCCTATGTGCCATCCGTTATTAATTAATGGGGTTGACATTGATATCAATATTGTAGATAAAGAACAAGTAGAAGTATTTTGTAAAGTAACTATTGAAGGAAAAACAGGTGTTGAAATGGAAGCGCTTACCGGAGCATCAGCTACATGTTTAACCATTTATGATATGTGCAAAGCTATTAGTCAGGAAATGATAATTAAAGAAATTAAATTAGTAGAAAAAACAGGAGGTAAATCGGATATTAAAAATGGATAAAAAGCATTCAAAACACACCAAACTAACTAAAAAACAAAACGATAGTTTTGCACCTACTGAAGTAGCTATTTTAGGAACAAAATGTGGCATTATAGCTGATTTAGTGACTGAAGTTTCAAACAAACTATCACATTATAATCTTGGGTATTTTGATGCTTCACATGCTAAAGATATTCCACAAAATAATTTCTCTGAGTATACCTTTCATCATGAAGGAAACCTTCAAATAAATACAACTTCTCCCATAAATAAATACGAACAACGATTACAGTTTTACAATCATGATTTCGTGTTTATTAACGGAAATCATTATCAAGGTGCTAAACAAATTTTAATTTTAGACAATGAAAAAGAAGCTTCAGTAAAAAAACGCTTAGAACAACTAACAAACATTCAATTCATCATAAAATTGAATGACAATACTCCATATTTTGATTGTTTAACAGAGAAGTTCCCAAATATTGAAAACATAACTTGTTATACTATTGATCAGGTTGAAAAAATCACAAATCATATAAATAACTTAATACAAGAACATATTGCTCCTATAAAAGGTTTAGTTTTAATTGGAGGAAAAAGTACTAGAATGGGTACCGATAAATCTGAATTAAATTACTTTGGGAAACCTCAAAAAGAGTATGTAAAAGAAATCTTAGAAAAATGCTCTTTACCAACTTTTTTCTCTGTTCAGCAACCTTCAGAAAAAGACAATGAAATTCATGATGTATTTTTAAATCTAGGTCCTTTTGGTGGAATTTGCTCTGCTTTTCAACAAGACCCTAACGCAGCATGGTTAGTGATGGCTACTGATATTCCTTTTGTAAATGAAGAAATTATTAAACTTTTATTAGAAAACAGAGACTCTAGTAAAGTAGCAACCGCTATTAAAGGAAAAGGAAAAGAATTTCCAGAACCATTAATTACCATATACGAACCTAAAGCTTACGGAAAATTATTACAGTATTTAGCACAAGGATATTCTTGTCCTCGTAAAATGCTCAT
>JBELFC010000049.1:0-20711 GCA_042093175.1 Tenacibaculum sp.
TCTTTATTATCTATAATTTTTTGGTCTTCAATTTCTATTTCAGATAAGTTTTTATCATCTTGCATTACGTAGTATTTTTTGGATGTGTAATGTTACGATTTTGTAAAGAATTATACAAGTAGAATCAGTTTAGTACTTTTGCCTCTTATGGATTCATTAACACAAATTGTTTTAGGTGCCGCTTGTGGCGAAATTGCCTTAGGGAAAAAAATTGGAAATAAGGCTATGCTGTTCGGAGCTATTGGTGGAACTATTCCTGATTTAGACGTTTTTATTGGTAGATGGTTATATGGAAATGAAATAGATGCTATGGCTTTTCACCGTGGCTTTATGCATTCAATAGTATTTGCACTTATCGGTTCTTTTGTCTTTGGATGGATTACATACAAATTATACGACAAAGGAAAACGATACGGAACAACAACTTTAAAAAACTGGATTTGGCTCTATTTCTTATCTATTTTTACCCATCCTATTTTAGATAGCTTTACACCCTATGGAACTCAACTATTTTTACCTTTTTCTGACTATAGAGTTGCTTTTAATAATATTTCAGTTGTAGATCCTTTATATACCCTACCTTTTCTCTTCTGTTTAGTAACAGCTATGTTTTATAACAGAAAAAGAACACGAAGAAATTGGTGGGTAAAAGCTGGAATTTATATTAGTTCTGCCTACATGCTTTTCACAATTGTAAACAAATTATACGTTAATACTGTTTTTAAAAACTCATTTGACAACTCAAGCATTAACTATAGCAGGTATTCTGTTCAACCAACTATTTTTAATAATATTTTATGGTATGGTATTGCTGAAACAGAAACTAGCTATAAAGTTGGTTTTTACTCTTTATTTGATTCTACATCTAACGTTGATACCATTTTAACCATTCCTAAAAACAGGCATTTACTTAACGTATCTCATCCAGATATTAAAACGTTAACTTGGTTTAGCAATGAGTATTACAATTTAGTTCCTATGGATTCTTCTGCTAATGTTCAATACTTAGACTTACGGTATCCTTTATTAAACCCTAAAAATGCTCAAACATCAATGTTCAGATTTGAATTAAAAAAAGATCGAGATCGTTGGAATATGGTTCCTTTTTCTGGAAAACCTCCATCAAGAGAAGATTTAAAAGAGTTTTTAAATCGCTTTTATGGAAAATAAAATCTATTACAAGTTTCTTATCCTATTAATTTATAAACTATTTTTGTAGCAAAATCATATTTGATAAATGAAAACAATAATTAAAATTTTATTTATTATTTTTTTAGTGTGGATGGCCACAGGAGTATACTTACTAAACACCAATCATGAAAAAGCACACATTGTAATGGGCTTAGGTATTTTTTATATGTCTTTTATTTTAATGCCAATATTTATATACCATCGATACAAAGATGGTAAGTATAAGAAATATGTTATAAATAATAACACTTCAATAAAACAAAAAGACTGAGATTAATCTCAGTCTTTTTGTTTTTGCATTTATATAATTTTAAGCTTACTTAACTATCTCGAAAGAAGATGCTATAAATTTATCATTCTCAAGTATACCTGTTGCTTTTACTTTTCTAACTACATTACAAAAACCTATTTTTTCGTCATGAGCATCACCAAAATCATCAATATTTGCTCCTTCAACAAAATAAGCCTTATCATCTATTTTTATAGCTAAATCACAACCATTTTGACTTTTCAATTCAAATTTACATTGCCCACAAGAAGCTTCAGCAATTATTTCTTTTTTTTGTTTTGTTGAACAAGAAAGAAAAAAAAACATACTACTTAAAACAAATAAATATCTCATAACTATATTGTCTAGCTTAATACCCAATTTTTTCACGAACCCTCTCTAAAACACTTTTAGCAACTGCCTTGGCCTTATCAGCACCCACAGCTAAAGCCTCATCAATTTCATGACGATTTTCCATATAGTGATTATACTTTGTTCGTACATCAACAAACTTTTCAACAATTAACTCATACAACGCTTGTTTTGCATGTCCATAACCATAATTACCACCTTCATAATTAGCTCGCATTTCATTAATTTGTTCTTCAGACCCTAATAATTTATAAATAGCAAAAACATTATCAGTATCAGGGTTTTTAGGCTCCTCTAGAGGAGTACTATCAGTTTGAATACCCATTATTTGTTTACGCAATTTTTTATCTGGTAAAAAAATATTGATAATGTTATTCCTAGATTTACTCATTTTTTCTCCATCAGTACCAGGAATCAACTGAGTATTTTCACTAATTTCTGCCTTTGGCGGCACTAACGTATCTCCAACGATATTATTAAATCTATTAGCTACATCACGTGTCATTTCTAAATGCTGTAACTGATCTTTACCTACAGGTATAATTTCTGCATCATACAATAAAATATCGGCAGCCATTAGCATAGGATACGTAAACAAACCACTATTTACATCGGCTAACCTATCTGCCTTATCTTTAAAACTATGCGCTAATGTTAAACGCTGATATGGAAAATAACAGCTTAAGTACCAAGACAATTCAGTTACTTCAGGAATATCACTTTGACGGTAAAATACAGTTTTGTTAATATCAATTCCGCAAGCAAGCCAAGTTGCAGCTGTACTATACGTATTTTCACGCAATTGCTCTCCTTCTTTAATTTGAGTTAAAGAATGCATATCGGCAATAAACAAAAATGATTCATTTTCAGGATTATTTGCCATTTCTATTGCTGGCATAATAGCTCCTAATAAATTACCTAAATGTGGAGTTCCTGTACTTTGTACTCCTGTTAAAATTCTTGACATCTGTTGTTTTGTAAATAATTATGGTTGTTTGATAAGCCATCAAAGCTTAACTAATATGAGCAAAAATAAGGTTAAAATTTATCAAACAAAAGAAATTACTACATTAGCAACCATGAAGTATTTTAAATTACCTTTCTTATTAGTTTGGAGAATTTGGTTTTACATTTTAATGTTTAGTACAATAATTATAATGTTGCCATTTTTATTAGTATTAACTTCTGATGAAAAATACTACCCTACTTTCTGGAAAATGGTCAGAGCTTGGTCTTTTCTTTTAATTTACGGTATGGGTTTTCGCTTAAAAATAAAGAAAGAACAAAAGATAGAAAAGAATAAAAGCTACATGTTTATTGCAAATCATGCATCATTATTAGATCCATGGGTCATGATCGCCTTAAGCAAAAATCCAATTGTTTTTGTAGGGAAAAAAGAACTTGTTAAAATACCTGTTTTTGGTTTCTTTTATAGAAAAGTAGTTATCATGGTTGATAGAGGTTCTGAAAAAAGTAGAAAAAGAGTGTATGAAATGGCAAAAAAAAGACTTCAAAACGGAACTAGTGTAGGTATTTTCCCTGAAGGGTTGGTTCCAGAAGAAGATATAATATTAGCACCTTTTAAAAACGGTGCTTTTAGTTTAGCAATTGAACATCAAATACCTATAGTTCCTCAAGTTTATTATGACTGCAAACGTTTTTTCTCTTGGAATATTTTTAAAGGAAGACCAGGTACTTTTAGAGTGAAACAATGCCATTTTATTGAAACTGAAGGTTTAAAAATTGAAGAAAGAAAAAAACTAAAACAAAAAGTATTTACCCTGACTTATAATGAATTAAAAAATGATAAGTTATATATGAAAGATACTAACAAATTAAACAATGAGTGAAAAATTAAATTACCGTTATAGCAAAAAAGAAGAATGGTTAAATGTAGCCACTCATGGTTTCGGATTATTATTAAGCATAATAACATTTCCTTTTTTAATCACTAAATCATTAAACTATACTAATTTTTGGGAATTAATAAGTTTTGTTATTTATGGCATTAGTTTAATCGTTTTATATAGTGCTTCTACCTTTTACCATGCTGCTAAAGATCCTAAACGAAGAAGAAAATTAAATATTTTTGACCATGCTGCCATTTATATATTAATAGCTGGAAGTTATTCTCCTTTTTGTTTAATTGCCTTACCTAAAGAGTTAGGTTGGTATATGTTTATTTTTGTTTGGTTATTTGCTCTTACTGGAGTTATTTTAAAACTTTTTTTTACTGGAAAATTTGACAAATTATCTACAGCTTTATATTTATTAATGGGATGGCAAGTCATTTTCTTCATAAACCCATTAATTAAGAACTTACCTGAAGAAGGATTGTTTTATTTAATATTAGGAGGGATTTTCTATACAATAGGCGCCATATTATATTCAATAAAAAAAATAAAATACAATCACGCAATATTTCATGTTTTCGTTCTTTTTGGTAGCATCAGTCATTTTGTAACAATATTTTATTATATTTAAGAACTTTCTTTTCATAAACACCTTATTAGATAAGTTGATTTGTTTAGTTTTTAACAACTAAACAAATAATTAATTAACTATACATCAATTTCTTCCCCCATTCAGAAATTGATATAAGAAGGGCATTATGATGAAAATTATTTTAATTGATGATGAAAAAGATGCATTAGAAGCATTGGAGTGGAAAATTAAAAAATGTATAGTAAATGACGATTTAAATATTGTAAAATGTAGTTCTCCTATTATTGGCGTAAACTTAGTTAAAGAATTAAATCCTGATTTAGTTTTTTTAGATATTCACATGCCAGAAATGGATGGCTTTACTTTCCTTGAAAAATTTCCTGAAAGAAACTTTAGAGTTGTATTTACAACTGCTCATGATGAATATGGTATTAAGGCAGTAAAAGCTAATGCAATTGACTATCTTCTAAAACCCATAGACATTGATGAATTACAACTTACTTTTGTTAAAGTTAGCAAACAATTGCATGAAAAACCGAATGGAAACAACCTCATCAATAGGATTAATGTTTCTGCTGACAGAAAGGTGTATTTAATAGCTAAAGAAGATGTTATCTATTTAAAAGCGGATAAAAGCTACACAACAATTTTTCTAAATACAGGAAAAAAAATTATCGTAACAAAAACATTAAAAGAAGTACAAAAAAAGTTCGACTACCCTGACTTTTACAGAGTTCATAATTCTTATGTAATAAATCTTAATTATGTTACAGAGTATAACAAAGGGGGAAATGAAATAACTTTAAGTAATGGAGTAGTTGTTAGCGTTAGCAGAAGGAAAAAAAATATTTTAATCGATAAGTTGAGGCTAGACAAATAATGCTGTTAGATATTTCTTCTACATTTTATCAATGGATACGAGGTGGCTTAATTGTTCTTTTTGTATATCATATAATATTCTATGCACAAAACAAGGATAAAATCCATAAGTTTTATAGCGGATATCTCTTTTGCTTAACAGTCTATCTTTTAAGAGATATCTTTGAACATCAATCTGTTCAATATTACTACCAATACATAAGCTTTTCAATTCAATACATAGGCTATGTCTATTTTATTTATTTCTGTAGAGAGCTAACAAAAAGCAAAAAAAGGTTTCCTAAATTAGATTATGGAGTTTTATTACTTTCAAGAACACTTATACTGTTTTCTATCATATTAATTATAATTGAGTTTTTCTACGGATACGAAGTTCAAAAAATGGCAGTTGCTTATTCATTACCCATAGCCACATTATTTGCGTTTTATGTATTCTATTTACTATCAAAAATTAAAACAGCCCAGGTTTTATATTTACTATTAGGTTCTATTTTGTTTTTAATCTTTGCTAATATTAGTTCTTTAAAGATGATAAAAGGTGATCAGTACTTAATAAACCTTCCTGTTCATAGAATGTTCTATTATTTTGTTGGAGCTATTATTCAAAGCACATTTTTTGCTATTTTAATAGGAACACATTTTAGAAAAATTTTAGAAAAGAAAAGAGAAGTTGAAATAAATCTTCTTAAACAAAGCAATCAAATATCTCAATTAAAAATAATTGCATTAAAAAATCAAATGAACCCTCATTTTTTATTCAACTCTTTAAACTCAATAAACAACTTTGTTATTCAAAATAAAATAGATGAAGCCTCAAATTTTATTACCAAGTTTTCTTTTTTAATAAGAAAAGTTCTTGATGTTACAAACGAAAACGCTATAAGCCTAACTAAAGAACTTGAAATTCTATCAATATATGTGAAACTAGAGCAAATGAGATTAAAAAAAGGATTTGAATTTAATGTTTTAATTAATAAAAATATAGATAGCTCAAAGCTAAAAGTAGTTCCTTTATTCTTACAACCTTTTATTGAAAACGCAATTTGGCATGGCTTACAATTAGAAGAAAAAGAAAAAAAAATATCACTTGAAATAACAGCTGTAAAAAACCACATAAAAGTATTAATTACTGATAATGGCATAGGAATTAAGAAAAGTAAAAGCATTAAAAACAAACAGGTGCACATTAAAGAATCTTACGGAATAAACATTGTGAAAGAAAGAATGGAATTAATGTATGGAAACAAAATTCAAATTCAAATTAAAGATCTTTTAGATGAAGGAAAAAACGGAACTAAAGTTAGCTTAACTTTTCCTCAAACTGACTTATAAAACCAAACAATTTACCAGTTATTGTTAAATACACATGTTTTATTTACGTTTTTCTTCCAGTTGTTTAATAACGAAAAATAACACTATATACTTTTGTAAATTAGAAGTATGAAAAGAAAGGGATTGTGAATTTTTAAGGGGGGCTCACAATTTATTCATGAAAGACCAAGTTATCTTGGTCTTTTTTTGTTAAAAAAATTAATTAAACGCAATATTAAAGTTAATTTATTATTAATTGATAATTTATTATATATTTTGGTTAGTATTGTATTAATTTAAAATATTTCATAAGTGTAATTTTGAGTAATCAATTAAACAACAACACATTATGAAACAAAAAACTATTTTTTTACCCTTCTTATGCTTATTATTTTTTTACACAACAAAGCTATCTGCACAAGATTGTAAGGTAACCCGAGAAAATCAAAAAGTATTCTTAAAATACCCAAAATCTAAAATAGAATACGACAACTTTAACGTTTTAACTCAAAAAATGGTTAAAGAAAAAAAACACCACAAACACAACAGAGCTGGCGAAACATATACCATACCAGTAGTTATCCATGTATATGGGTCTATACAAAATGGAAAAACAGTAACCTATGATAAGGTTAAAACTGCATTAGATAAACTAAATGACGACTTTAATGGATTAAACGATGACTTTAATTCAATTGACCCAGTTTTTAACGGTAGAAAATCAACATTAAGCATTCGTTTTGCATTAGCTAAAATAGACCCTAACGGAGGAAGCACTAACGGAGTTGTTTTTCATACAGAAAAATCTGGATACGGAAACGGAGGAGGATATGATGAGCAAATAGCCGCTGACGCCTGGGACAACTATAAATATATGAATGTATATATAATGGGCGACCTTTACGCTGATGGCAAAACCACAAACTCTGGAGTTGCATGGTACCCTAATACAACAATGTCAGACAACAACACAGCTAGAGTTGTTTACAATGGTCAATATATTCATGGAAATACTAATAAAGAATTCGCATCGGTTTTTACTCATGAATTTGGGCATTGGTTAAACTTAATTCACACATTTGAAGGTGGATGTAATGACCCTAATGGAGATTATGTAAGTGATACTCCTAAAGAAGATGAACAATCAGGTGATGATGGTTGTGTAGTTGGTGCAAGTGATTGTGGAAATTTAATAAACTATGAAAACTATATGGGATATGACGCTGCTGCTGGTTGCGGAAAAATGTATACTCAAGGACAGGTAAATAGAATGCTTGCAGCATTAGAACACCCAGCTAGAAAACCTTTATGGCAACCTGCAAATTTAGTAGCAACTGGAGTAAATTTAAATGGAAATACTTTAGTAGTAAATACAGCAACCGTTGAAGAAGCATTATCAAATAACGGTTCAATAGCTAATGAATCAAGAACTATTACATTACAAGGAGGTACTTTTACTCAAAGTTCTGGTAACTTAAACCTAGGAACTCATTTTGATGCAAACTTACCTCAAGGAATCTCAGCGCAAATAACAGTTACCAATAACAATACTTTAAGCGTCAGTTTTACAGGGCAAGCTTCATCACATTCAGTAGCCAACAATACTAGCGGAGCAATTACATTTAAAAATGCCGCTATTTCTGGAGGAACCTCATCTTTAAATTCCGACAAAGTAACATTTAATTTTTCTTTCTACGATCCATATAAAGTTGTGTACACAGACAATCAAGACTACACTGCAAACTCGGGTAAAACATGGACATTTTTTAGGATTGAAGGAGCTTCTAATAATAGATTTGGGACATTTTTTGAAAACAATTCACTTAAACTAGAAACCTATCAAAAAGCTTTAGTTTGCCAGTCAGGAACTAGAAATGTAACTCCTATTCAGTCAAACGCAGTAATTGACCAACAAAGCTCATGGATAGATGGAGGTGCTTATCCTGACTTGCATGTTATTAGAGACGCTAACCATACTACCTGGGACAATCAAACTGCTTATATAGGTTTTCAATTAGAACTTTATCCTGGAAAAACTAATTATGGCTGGTTCAGAGTTAGAGTTAACAACAACGGAACCTCTTATAGTTTGTTAGATTATGCATATAGTACAGAACCTTTTGGCGCTATTAAAGCTGGAAGCAAGGTGTGGGATGGAAACACTGGAGCAACTTGTTCAGACGGTATTCAAAACGGAGACGAAACCGGCATAGATTGTGGTGGTTCATGTGAACCTTGTGCAGTTGTAATAAACTATTGTAACTCTAATGGTAAAAGTGTAAATGATGAATTTATCAGCAAAGTTGAATTAAATACAATTAATAATAGTTCATCAGGATCAAATAATGGATATGAAGATTATACTGGAAGTATATCGACCTCTCTATCTAAAGAAGGTAATTATTCAATTACCATAACTCCAAGCTGGAGAAGTACAGTATACTCAGAGGGGTATAGTGTTTGGATAGATTACAATCAAAATGGTGATTTTACTGATAGTGGCGAACAAGTTTGGAGTAAAGCTGCTTCAAAAGACACTTCAGTTACAGGTCAATTCACAATACCTACATCTGCTAAACTAGGAAACACAAGAATGAGAGTTTCTATGAAATACAATGGTACTCCAACATCATGTGAATCTTTTAGTTATGGTGAAGTTGAAGATTATAAAATAATTATTAATGGTGATGTAGCTCCAAGTTGTAGTGATGGAATCCAGAATGGTGATGAAACTGGTATTGATTGTGGAGGTAGCTGTGCACCCTGCAGCACAAATAACGATATTGTATATGTTGATATTCCAGATTTAACTGTCAATTCAAGTAACACATGGAAATTTTTCAGAATAGAAACTGGAGATGATACTGGATATGGAGCATGGTACAGTAGTAATTCAGTTAGACTTGTTACTTACAATAAAGACATTGTTTGCGAAGGGAACACCAAAAACGTATCTCTTTTAGCAGAAGGTGTAACCGTTGGCTCTTCTAGTAATTTTGTAGCAGAATCAAATAGTTACGTGGTAAGTTCTAATGATTATTCAACCTCTAATGGAAAAACTGGATTTATAGGTTTTACATTTAAAATAAATGGAAATACTCATTATGGATGGTTCCATATAAATGTAGCTAATGATGGAAAATCATACTCAGTAACAGATTATGCATATAACAAAACTGCTAATGGAAATATTACTACAGAAACAAGAGGTAGCGTAGGGCCTAACTACACTAAAAATGGTTTTGATTCTAACATAATATCTGTGGTACCAAACCCATTTAAAACAGAAGCTAAAATTAACATCTCAAACTTCAAAAATCAAGGTGAAATAAAATTAGAGGTTTATGATTTACTAGGAAGATTTATTTACGGGAAAGCAATTCCATCATCTTCCAATTCAATTATTATTGATGATACTGTAATTAAAGACAAAGGAATGTATTTGCTTAAGATTTTTTCTAATAAACATTCAAAAACAATAAGTGTAATAAAAGAATAGAAAAACGGGGATGATTTCTTTTTATTTTAACAACCTGCTTGGCATTCAAGCAGGTTTTTTTACCACTTACTATAAGGTAATTTACTTATATTAGAATTATAATATTTAACGATCCCTGTCACTTCTTCACCTAACCAATCGGGTTTTTTAAAATTTTCTTCTTCACTTTTGAGTTCAATTTCAGCAATAACAAGCCCTAAGTTATCACCTAAAAACTCATCTACCTCATAAGTATGCGTATCAATATCTACTAAAAACCGATACTTCTCAATTATTCCTTCCTCACACAAACTCAACAAATTTTCAGCTTCACTCTTAGTTATTTCTTTTTCCCATTCAAAACGAGTAGTACCACTTTTATTTGAAGCTCCTTTTATTGTTAAGAACCCAAGATCATCTTTTATTCTAATTCTAACCACTCGGTGTTTATCAGAATTTAAAAATCCTTGTTTTATATAATTCTTCTTACGTGCTATAAATTTATAATCATCTGAAGCAACCAAAAACTTACGCTCTATTTCTAAAACCATAAAAAATGAAATCAAATTTGTACGAATGTACCTTTTTTTATCGTTAATAATAAATATCTTTGAGTTCTATTATGAAGAAAATAATACTGCTTTTTCTATTATTTATAAGCGTTGAACTAATTTCTCAAACTGATTACAGTAATCAATGGGAGGATTTATTTTCATACACTAATGTAAAAGACTTTATAAAATCTGGGACATTAATTTATGCAGTAACTGACAACGCTGTTTTTGTTTATAACACGCAAACAAAAGAAATCAATAAAATATCTTCAGTTCAAGGATTATCAGGAGGAACTACCTCTACAATATATTATAATGAAACCTTTAAAAGATTAGTAGTGGGTTATGAAGATGGTTTACTACAAATAATTGACGAAAAAGGAAAAATCACAACATCTCCAGAAATAACAAATTTTAATCAAACAGGAGAAAAACAAATAAATCACATATACGAGTACAACAACAAATTATACCTCTCTACTTCATTTGCAATTGTTGTATATGATATTGAAAACTTAGAATTTGGAGACACCTATTTTATTGGAGCTGGGTCATCTGATGAAAAAATAAATCAAATAGCCGTTTTTGACAATAGAATTTACGCTGCCACTTCAAGTGGAATTTACATTGCTAATGCCAATAACCCTAATTTAATTGACTTTAACAATTGGACATTAAGATTCCCTGGTAATTATACCAATATTACTGTATTTAACAATCAGCTATTGGCATCTAGAAATAATGAATTGATATTAGTACAAGGACCAACTATTTCTACCCTGAGAACTTTTAGTGAAGAAATTCAAGGTTTAAAAAGCTCAACAAGTAGTTTATCAATAGCTCTAAAAACAAGTGCAGTAATTTTAGACAAAAGATTAACTCAAATTACACAAGTAAACCAAACTAGTAGTTTCAGTTTTAATTTACATGAAGCGTTAGAAGAAAATAATGATATTTATTTGGCAACTAATAAATATGGAATTTTAAAAACAACTACTACCTCGATAACTACCCTAGAAGAAATACATCCTAATGGACCATTATTAAATGATATTTTTTCAATTGAAGCCCACAACAACAATTTATGGGTCGTATATGGAGGGTATGATGCTGCCTATACTCCATTACAAAAAAGAAATGGTTTTTCTCATTTTAATGGTAAAGACTGGCTAAATACGCCTTTCAATCCTAGTTTTCCTTTAGGTGATTTAACATCTATAAGCATTGACAAAACAAAAGATAACTCAGTATTTATTAGCTCTTATGGTGATATATCAGGAACTCAAATAAACACTCCTTTAACTGGAGGTTTACTACATGTTGAGGATGACAATATAAAAACTTTCTTCAATCAACTAAACAGCCCTTTAGAAGACATAGAAAAAAGCTTACCAAATAGAGTTACCATAAGAATTGGTGGAACAGCATTTGACAATCAAGGAAATTTATGGGTTACTAACCTAGGAGCTTCAAAAAGATTAAAAAAACTATCCCAAACTGGGCAATGGACTAATTTTGATATTCAATCAATAGTTACCCTAAATAATAAATTAGGAATGAATGAGGTTGTTATTGATAAAACCAATACCGTTTGGATAGGTACGCGAAGAAATGGTGTTTATGCCTTTAATGAAACTGGAGACAGGAAAAAGGCTTTAACAACAGAAGCTACTAAAGGAAGTTTACCAAATTTAAATGTACGTACAGTTGCTGTAGATAGAAATAACAGAATTTGGCTAGGAACTTTAACAGGCTTAGTTGTATTCACAAATGCATCTGGAATTTTTGATAGCACTATAAATGATGCAGCTCCAATCATTATTTTAGATGAAGGTATTCCTAAAAAATTACTAGGTGATCAAACCATTAATTCTATTAAAGTTGATGGAGCAGATAATAAATGGTTTGGAACTGAAGCTGGAGGTGTTTTATACACAAACCCTAGTGGACAAAAAACTTTAGCCAAATTTAATAAAGACAACTCTCCTTTACCTTCAAATAAAATTATAAAAATTAGTGTAGATAACACTACGGGAAAAGTATATTTTGCTACAAACAAAGGCATGGTTGCTTATAACAGTAAGGTATCTCCCTTTGGTGAAGAATTAGGAGAAGTATACGCTTATCCTAATCCTGTATTAAAAAACCATGATATCGTAACCATTGATGGCCGTAACGGATCTCATTTACCTAAAGGTACTAATGTAAAAATCTTAGATGTTGCTGGAAATTTAGTATATGAAACAAATGTGGTAGAAGGACAACAATTAAAAGGAGGTAAAGTAACCTGGAATAAACGAAATTTAGCAGGTGTTAAAGTAGCATCTGGAGTATATATTGTATTACTTTCTACAGATGATAATTCAGAAACATCTTCTACAAAAATTGCAATTATAAACTAATGTCTGTTATATCCACAAGAGCAATAGTTTTCAATACTATTAAATATGGAGATACCAGTTTAATTGTTAAATGTTTTACCCTTGAAGAAGGAGTAAAGTCTTATATGATTAAAGGGGTTCTAAAATCTAAAAAAGGAAAATTAAAAACTGCCTATTTCCAACCATTAACCCAATTACAAATAGTAGCCAATCACAATAATAAAAACACCCTCAACTCTATTAAAGAAGCACAAGTTGTGTTTCCATATAATACTATACATACTTCTATCATAAAACAATCTATCATTTTATTCTTATCAGAAGTATTATCAAACATCGTACAAGAAGAAGAAAAAAACGACGCTTTATATACCTATATAGAAACAGCTATAATTTGGCTTGACACTCATACAGACGTAGCTAATTTTCATTTACTTTTTTTATTAAACTTATCTAAGTTTTTAGGATTTTACCCCGATGTATCTCATTCTAACAAAGAAGCCTTTAGTTTAACTGAAGGTTGTTTTACAGACAGCACTTATGAAAAATTAACACTTACTGGTAAAGAATTAACACTCTTTAAAAGACTATTAGGCATAAATTTTGATGCAATTAATAATATATCTTTCAATAAAAATGAAAGACAAGCTATCCTTCGAATTATAATTCAATATTTTGAACTACATTTGGAAGGATTTAGAAAACCAAAATCATTAGATATTTTAGAAACTGTGTTTAGTTGATCATGAAGCAAGTAATAGTAGTACTTTTCTTAATAATAATCACCCCTATATTTTCACAAACTTTAACCGTTATTGATGCCGAAACTGGTAAACCAATTGATGCAGTTGCCGTTTTTAATATAGATAAAACAAAATCGTCAATTAGCAATGAAGACGGTATTCTAAATATTTCCAATTTTTCCACAAATGAAATACTTGTTTTTTCACACGTAGCCTACGCAGAATACCAAGTAAAAAAAGCTACTTTAAAATTAAACAACTATCAAGTATATCTATCTAAAGAATCTGAACAGTTAGATGAAGTTGTTTTATCCGTTTTTAAAAACAGTGAAAAAACTAATAGAATTGCAGAGCAAATAGCAGTTATAACCTCTAAAGATATAGCTAAAGTTTCTCCTCAAACATCCGCAGATTTATTAGCTAATGTTCCTGGTATAAAAGTACAAAAATCTCAATTCGGTGGTGGTAGCCCAGTATTAAGAGGAATGGAGAGTAATCGTGTATTATTAGTTGTAGATGGAGTACGAATGAATAATGCGATTTATAGAAAAGGACATTTACAAAACGCTATTACTGTTTCTCCTAATTTATTAGATAGAACCGAAGTTGTTTTTGGACCTTCATCAGTAATTTATGGTTCAGATGCCTTAGGTGGAGTTATTCACTACTATACCAAAACACCTAAACTATCAGAAAAAAATCAAATTAAAAACTCTTTGTTTTCACGTTACAGCACAGTAAATCACGAAACAACAAATACTGTATCTACTGAATTACAATTCAAAAATTGGGCATCTTTCACTAGTGTTTCACATAGTAATTTTGATGATTTAACCATGGGGCAAAATCGTTCTCACGGATTTGATGATTGGGGGAAAGTTCCATTTTATTCTGATAACTTAAATGGAAATTACAATGAGAATCCAATTGCAAATACTAATCAAAACTTACAAAAAAACACAGGATATAATCAAACAGATATCCTTCAAAAATTTTATGTTCCGTTATCTAAAAAAACTGATTTAAAATTAAACTTACAATATTCTACCTCATCTGATGTACCTCGCTTTGACAAGTTAATGGAATTAAAATCTGGAAGCTTAAAATTTGCTGAATGGTATTATGGACCTCAACAACGTTTATTAATTTCTCCTCAACTAGAGATTAACCCAAATAAAAAATGGTTAAACAAAGGAGTTTTTACTCTTGCTTATCAAAATATAAAAGAAAGTAGAATCCAACGAAAATTTGGAAGCCTTGACAGGTCTTATAGAGAAGAAACTGTAAATGTCTATAGCTTTAATGGAGACTTTACTGTTCCTTTGGCTAAACAACGCAATTTAGGATATGGTTTTGAGGTTGCCTACAACGATGTTGGATCTAACTCTTATGGTAAAACGTTAAATATAGTTAACGGTGAAATTAATGGATTCAACGGTGATTTTGGTGTACAATCTCGTTACGCTGATGGAGGAAGTAGCTATTTAAGTTCAGCTTTATATATTGATTATCGACAAGATATTACTAGTAAATCAACCTTAAACACAGGAATTCGTTTAACAAATACTAATTTAACTGCAAAATGGGTAGACGAACAATTTATCAAATTACCAGATAATGATATTAGTGTAAATAATACAGCTTTAACTGCTACCATAGGTTATGTATACAAACCTAGCAAAACATGGCAATTAAACACTGTAATATCTTCTGGTTTTCGTTCACCAAACATTGATGATGTAGGAAAAGTGAGGGAGAAAAGCGGAAAAGTAACAGTTCCTAATGTTAATTTAAAACCTGAACATGCTTATAATGCAGAAATTGGTGTTCAAAAGTATTTCAACAATCGTAAATTTAGAATAGGTGCAAATGTGTACTATACTTTATTACGTAATTATATATACAGAGAAGCTTTTCAACTAAATGGAAAATCAACAATTCAGTTTGATGGAGAAGATGGTGATATTGTAGCCAATGTAAATAAAGGCAATGCTTACATAACCGGTTTTACTGTTAGCTACCAAGGAAAACTTCACGATAACTGGAAAACTTCTGGATTTATAACGTATACAAAAGGTGAAAGCTACGACTTAAACGAGCCTATGTCTTCAATACCTCCCCTTTTTGGTAATTTCGAAATAAATTACACCAATAAGAAGTTTGAAGGTGGTGCTAACTTACGATTCAATGCTAAAAAAGACATTAAAGATTATAATATTAATGAAGGTATTGATAACCACAATCAAACTCCTATAATAAACGCAAGCGCTCAAGAAGATATTGATAAATATTATGGCACACCAAGTTGGATGACTATTGGTTTATATGGTAAATATACTTTAAATTCAATTGCATCTATACAAGCAAGCATTAGCAACTTGTTTGATGAACATTATAAAGAATTCGCATCTGGTGTTTCTTCTCCTGGAAGAAACCTTTCAATAGCATTACAATTAAACTTATAAATTAAAAATGATAAACATATTTAAAATAGTTAGTTTTTTAGAAGGAATATCTTACATATTATTACTAGGACTAGGAATGTATTATAAATATTTTTTAGACGACCCAACGTATGTTAAAATGTTTGGTATGCCACATGGAGTATTGTTTATAGCATATATAATTTTAGCTATACTATTGAAATACAAATTAAAATGGAGCGGAGAAACTTTTGGTATTGTTTGTTTACTTTCTTTACTTCCTTTTGGAACTTTTTTTGTTGGTAAATATTTGAAAAACTAATTACCCTCCACTTACAGGAGGAATAATAGCTACCACATCATTCTCTTTTAAAACAAGAGAGTCATTTGCGTATTCTTCATTAACAGCTATTGCATAAGAACTTACACTAGCGATTTTAGGAAACTGCTTTAATATTATTTTTTTAAAGCTTTCAATAGAAATTTCGTTAGGAACTTCTATTTCTACAGAAGAACTGCCCAATAAATCTCTAGCTATACCAAAACTAAGTAATTGAATTTTCATAAAACAAAAATACAAAATATCAATAGCGGACTATTTTTATAACTCGTATTTTTTCAAAACGCTTAACTCATTTTTAAAAAATCAACCATTTTATCAGGAAAATCGGTAAAAGCACCATCAATATTTGCTTCATAAAACAATAATTCCATCATTTCTTCAAAAGAAGAGAATTCACTTAATTGATCGGCTCTAAAAGTATAAGGATGTACTTTTAACCCAAGCCCATGTGCATCATTAACCAATGATGTAAATTTCCATTTTTCATTTTCTTTTACATCTAAGACCTGTTTATACCAAGGCCCAATTCCATCTGCATACTTTGCATAAGAATATAGTTTTTCTAGCTCTTCATCATTTTCTATAAGTTGTACTAAAAACAAATTAGATTGCAAGTCAATTCTAATACGTTCAAGTTCCTTAGCATCAAAACATTGAAGAATACACTTATCTTCCTTCGTTTTATACCCATATTCAAAAAGAATATCTACTACTATTTTAGCTATATCTTTTTGATTTTCAAGGTGAAATTCAGGGTTTTTAATTTCAGGGTAAATTCCAATACTATTTCCTGTACTGTAATTCAACCCTTGAATTAATTCAATTTCTTGCTGAAAAGAATGAAGTTTAAAATTGCTTTTTCCTTTTGGAAAACGTTTCGGGTAAAACTGCTTTCCATTTTTTTGGCTAAAACGTTCTGTTACTTTTAAACATTGAAGTTCATCAAAAGTAAAATCAACAACATAATACCTGCCGTCTTTCCGTTTTCTATTTGAATAAACAGAGGCTACATTGGTAACATCGTCTAAATAAATATCATGAATTACTATTGGTACATCATCTTTACTAAGCACTAAATCTTGCTCAATAAAATCAGGTTTCATTGCATAAGCCATAGCCTTAGCTTCCATGGTATGTTCTGGTAAATACCCTGAAGCTCCTCTATGCGCAATAACAAGTTTTGAATTCACTTTTATAATTTATTAAAATTGCTGTGAAAAGATAAAAAGGAATACTGAAAAGTAAAACCTTTTTCATAATAAAATTCAAAAAAGTTAGCTTCCTTTTTTTAGGTCTATTATTCATAAAAATCAGTAAATTTGTAGGTACAAAAACTAACAAAACAAGCTGTAATTTTACTATAGCTTTATTAAATTCATACATCATGATGAAAACTATTCATTCTTATTGGGCATATATTGTATTAGCTGTATTAATTTATACAGTAGTAAACGCTATTATAGGAATAATCCAGAAAAAAGAATTTACTCACAAAGAATTCCGTTTAGGTTTATTCACATTAATAACAACTCATATCCAATTAATTATAGGATTAGGCTGGTATTTTATGTCACCTTGGTTTAAAGCATTAAAATCTAACGGAGGAGAAGTTATGAAAGATTCTGGAGCAAGATTATTAGCAATTGAACATCCACTTACTATGATTATCGCTATTGTTTTAATTACAATGGGATGGTCAAAACATAAGAAACGCGTTAAAAGTGAAGCTAAATTTAAAAGCTTTGCTATTTTTTATGGTATCGCACTTTTACTTATATTATCAAGAATTCCATGGAGTAATTGGTTTTAAAACAAATAAATAGTCCCGCTTTCGCGGGATTTTTTATTTTTGCACTTTATAAAAATAAAACAATGAAATTTTTAAGCTACATACTATCATCAATATTTGGGTTAGTATTCTTTTCTTTATTATTAATATTTCATCCTTTACAATGGTTAGGACTTAAACTTTTTGGTCAAAACGGTCACCAAAAAGTAGTTGATATTATGAATTGGTTTTTAATAAAATCACTTTTATTACTAGGAATTAGAACTAAAGTTGAAAACAAATATGAACTACCTGAAAACACAAGTTTAATTTTTGTAGCGAATCATCAAAGTACTTTTGACATACCTCCAATTATATGGCATTTTAGAAAGCACTGGCCTAAATTTGTTGCAAAAAAAGAACTTGGAAAAGGAATACCAAGTATCTCTTTTAACTTAAAGCATGGAGGTGCGGCATTGATTGACAGAAAAGACGGAAAACAAGCTATTGTAGAATTAGCTAAATTTGCAAAACAAATAAATAAAAATAAATGGTCGGCAGTAATATTTCCTGAAGGTACAAGAAGTAAAACCGGGAAACCAAAAAGCTTTGCGCCTAACGGACTAAAAATGCTTACTAAATACAACAAAGAGTCGTACGTTGTACCTTTAACAATTAACAACTCGTGGAAGGTTTTTAAATATGGGAAATTCCCTTTAGGAATTGGAAGTCCTATTAAAATAACCACTCACAAACCAATAAAAGTAAGTAGCCTTCCGTTTGATGAATTATTAGAAAGTGTAGAAACGACTATTAAAGCATCAATTCAATAAGAACAAACAACAATAAAATAAATATAATGTCAATACAAAACATACGAAAAGAAGTAATGCAAACGCTGGAAAAAAACATTGACAGTTTTGTAGACAAATTTTTAGTACCTATAGAAAAGATTTGGCAGCCAACCGATTTTTTACCTAATTCACAAAAAGACACTTTTATTGATGAGGTTAAAGAAATTCAAGAGATTTCAAAAGAATTAGATGATGATTTTTGGGTTGTATTAGTAGGAGATACTATTACAGAAGAAGCATTACCTACTTATGAATCTTGGTTACTTGATTTAGATGGTATAACGCAACAACCTGACAATGGATGGGCTAAATGGATACGTGCATGGACAGCTGAAGAGAACCGCCATGGAGATGTACTTAATAAATACCTATATTTATCAGGACGTGTAAATATGCGTGAAGTTGAAATTACGACACAACACCTAATTTCTGACGGATTTGATATTGGTACAGCTACTGATCCTTATAAAAACTTTGTCTATACAAGTTTTCAAGAATTAGCTACC
Source organism: Tenacibaculum sp. (assembly GCA_042093175.1). Classification (GTDB taxonomy): domain Bacteria; phylum Bacteroidota; class Bacteroidia; order Flavobacteriales; family Flavobacteriaceae; genus Polaribacter. The sequence continues at coordinate 19,517 of JBELFC010000049.1, forward strand.
TACATTTCTCATTTAAACGTAGCTAAAATAGCTAAGAAAAAAGGCCATAAAGCTTTAGCTAAAATGTCAAAAATTATTGCTGGCGATGAAATGCGTCATCACTTAGCATATTCTGAATTTGTAAAAGAAATTTTCAAAATAGACCCTAGTGAAATGATGTTAGCATTTCAACAAATGATGAAACATAAAATAGTAATGCCTGCCATGCATTTACGTGAATCATTTGGCACAAAAGGTAGTTTATTTGATGATTTCTCAACAGTAGCTCAACGTGTAGGAGTATACACAGGTTTTGACTATGTTGATATTTTAAAGAAATTAAACACTACGTGGGAAATTGATAAAATAACCAATCTAACACCTGAAGCAGAGAAAGCAAGAGATTATTTAATGAAGTTACCAGACAGAATGTATAGAATCACGGAACGTATTGTAGTTCCTGATACTAAATTCAATTTTAAATGGATGATTCCATCATAAAAAAAAAGGTCAGAAGAAATTCTGACCTTTTTTTTTTATGTTTTTTTTAGTTTATAATCCTATTATTACTTAATTTTTGTTCACTTACTCATACCCGCTACTAGTTATGAAAACTAGCAGTAGACCTACGCTGACAGACTAGTACCATCAGGGGGCATACTTCCCAGTAATCTCTTAGTCCTATATGTGGAGAATTTGTCATATCAACAATTAAAACCCATTTTTGTTTATTAAAAGATTCTATATGGTATATACTAATCATAATATCTTTCTTAATAACATCTTCTTGGTAAGAGGGGTTAATCGGTTTATTTGCTTTTAAATCTTGTATAAGAATTTCATAATCATCAAAATAGATAGACACAAATCCTAATTCTTTATAAGTGTTTAAATTTATATCTTTTAATTCATGAATATTGAAAGTCACACCCTTTATTATCTCTTTCTTAATCTTTACTTCCTTTCTTTTATAACTTCTTTGATGACTTTCTACACTTGGTAAAATTAAATAATCAATAATTTTAACCAACCAATCCTTAAACACTTTAATCTGCACCATTAGTTTTGAGTATTTATCTTTGAATTTTCTATCATATCTAAAACAACTACCCCTATTTTTGTTATTAGAAAATCTCCGCTCCCGCTAGTTTGTAACTAGTGGACGATAAGTTTAGTTTAATTAAACCAAATTATAAAAACTTATAATATAGAACTG
>JBELFC010000050.1:0-20172 GCA_042093175.1 Tenacibaculum sp.
AAATTGTTTAAAATTATTAAATTTAAAACAATGAATGATAAAAAGGACGTTGAAGGAAACTTGTTGCCAGATTCTGAAAGATTAACTAAAGTTGGTCAGTTTGTTAGGAAAACATCATTAGATGAAATACCACAATTATTAAATGTGTTAAAAGGAGATATGAGTTTAATAGGTCCAAGACCTTTATTAGTTGAGTATTTGTCTTTGTATAATGAGGAACAAAAAAAACGACATGATGTACGTCCAGGAATAACTGGTTGGGCACAAGTTAATGGGAGAAATGCTATAAGTTGGGAAAAGAAGTTTGAATATGATGTTTGGTATGTAAATAAATTAAATTTCATATTAGATGTTCAAATTTTTTTTAGGACCTTTCTTAAAGTATTTAAGTCGGAAGGAATCAGTAAAGAAGGAGAAGTAACTACAACAAAGTTTATGGGGAATGGGAAATAATATTTGTTTATATGGAGCTAGTGGACATGGTAAAGTTTTGAAAGATATTGCTGCTTCCCAAAAAAAAGAGATAACGGCATTTTTTGATGATAACCCTAATGTTAAAGAGCTTCAAAATATTATTGTACTAAATACAAATAAGATTAATAAGTTTAATAAGCTTAAGTTTGTTATTTCTATAGGGAATAATCAAATAAGGAAGAAAATTAGTCAAAATCTAGAAGTTGATTTTGATATATTAATTCATGAAAAAGCTATTGTCTCTAGTTCAACAACTATAGGGAAAGGAACAGTTGTTATGCCTTCAGTAGTAATAAATGCTGAATCAACTATAGGGAAGCACTGTATTATAAATACATCAAGTATTATAGAGCACGACTGTAAAGTAGGAGATTATGTACACATATCTCCAAATGCAACATTAACAGGAGGTGTTGTTATTGAAGAAGGAACGCATGTTGGAGCAGGAGTTGTTGTTATTCCAGGAGTTAAGATAGGGAAATGGGTTACAATTGGAGCAGGTGCAGTAATAACTAAAGATATTCCTGATTACGCTACAGTAGTAGGTAATCCAGGAAAAGTTATAAAATATAAAGAAGAAAAAAATGGATAAAATTTGGTTATCCTCTCCACATATGGGAGGAACTGAACAAAAATATGTACAAGAAGCATTTGATACAAACTGGGTAGCTCCTTTAGGGCCAAATGTAAATGGCTTTGAAGAAGATTTAGAAAACTACATAGGAGAACAATCAAATGTAGCTTGTTTAGTTTCTGGAACATCAGCAATACATTTAGCACTAATTTTATCTGAAGTTGGATTAAATGACGAGGTTATTTGTCAGAGTATGACATTCTCAGCTTCCGCTAACCCAATTAAGTATCAAGGTGCTAATCCTATTTTTATAGATAGTGAGAAGGATACTTGGAATATGTGCCCTATAGCTTTAGAGGAAGCTATTAAAGATAAAATAGCTAAAGGGAAGAAACCTAAAGCAATTATTGTAGTACATTTATATGGAATGCCTGCGAAGATGGATCAAATAGTTAATATTTCAAAAAGATATGAGATATCTCTAATTGAAGACGCGGCTGAAGCATTAGGATCTACATATAAAGGTCAAAAATGCGGAACTTTTGGTGATTTTGGAATTTTATCTTTTAATGGAAATAAAATAATAACTACTTCGGGAGGTGGGGCATTAGTTTGTAATACTTTAGATGATAAGAAGAAAGCTATTTTTCTTTCTACTCAAGCGCGTGATAATGCACCACATTATCAACACTCGCATGTAGGTTATAATTACCGAACGAGTAATATTGTTGCTGGGATTGGTAGAGGACAAATGGAAGTATTAGATAAACACGTTGGTTTTAGAAGAGGTAATAACCAATTTTATCAAGATATTTTTAAAAATATTGAAGGAATCACTGTGCTTAAAGAACCGTCTAAAGATTATTTTTCGAATCATTGGTTGAGTTCTATTATTATAGATGAAAATATAGTTGGTTTTTCTAGAGAAGATCTAAGGCTTAGTTTGCTGGAAGAAAATATTGAATCTCGTCCACTATGGAAACCAATGCATCTTCAGCCAATTTTTAATAAATATGATTATTATGGTAGTCATGTAGCTGAAGAGTTGTTTAATGATGGCTTATGTTTGCCATCAGGATCTAACTTAACAAAAATAGATAAGGAAAGAATAGAAAAAGCAATTAATAAATTAATAAAAAAATAAAAGTAAAGAACCCAGAAAATTTTCTGGGTTCTTTACTTTTAAGTAGATATTCAATAGTATTTAATTTATAACTTAGCAAAATTGAAAAGTATCATTTTTGTACTTTTTTATAAAAATTATTGTAAGATATGAAAGGCATAATACTAGCAGGAGGATCTGGAACAAGGTTATATCCAATAACAAAAGGAGTGTCAAAACAATTATTACCTGTTTATGATAAACCAATGATATATTATCCATTATCAGTATTAATGCTTGCAGGGATAAAAGAAATCTTAATAATTTCTACACCTGAAGATTTACCTAATTTCGAAAAATTATTAGGAACAGGAGAAGAGTTAGGGATTCAATTAACATATAAAGAACAACCATCACCTGATGGATTAGCTCAAGCATTTATTTTAGGTAAAGATTTCATAGGAAATGATAATGTATGTCTAATATTAGGAGATAATATTTTTTATGGTCATGGACTACCTGAGATGTTAAAAAGTGCTATTAATAATGTAGAAAATAAAAAAAAGGCTACAGTTTTTGGGTATTATGTTAAGGATCCTGAACGTTATGGAGTTGCCGAGTTTGATAAAGTTGGTAATGTAACATCTATTGAAGAAAAACCCGAAAAAGCTAAATCTAATTACGCTGTTGTTGGATTGTACTTTTACCCAAATAATGTGGTAAAAATAGCGGAAGAAGTTAAACCTTCAAAGAGAGGGGAGCTAGAAATAACCTCGGTAAATCAGAAATATTTAGAAGAGAAATCTTTGAGGGTAGAATTAATGGGACGTGGTTTCGCTTGGTTAGATACTGGAACTCACGATTCTTTAATGGAAGCAGGAAGGTTTATAGAAACAATAGAGAAGCGTCAAGGTCTTAAGGTGGCATGCTTAGAGGAAATAGCATATTATATGAAGTATATTGATGAAAATCAAGTTGAAAAGTTAGCGCAGCCTTTAAAGAAAAATGAATATGGTCAATATTTATTAAATTTGCTAAGAAAATAAATAGCGTAAATATTTTATTTTGATGAAAAATATTTTGGTAACAGGAGGAGCAGGTTTTATAGGTTCTCATGTAGTTCGATTATTGGTTAATAAATATCCTAATTACAATATTATTAATTTAGATAATTTAACCTACGCTGGTAACTTAGAAAATTTAAGAGATATAGAGAATAAATCAAATTATTCTTTTGTTAAAGCTGATGTATGTGATTATGATAAGATGTGTGTTGTTTTTTCTGAATACAATATAGATAGTGTTATACATTTGGCAGCCGAATCTCATGTTGACAGATCGATAAAAGATCCGTTCTCCTTTGCAAAAACTAATATAATGGGAACATTAAGCTTATTAGAAGCTGCAAAAAATATATGGAGCGCTGATTTTGATAATAAACTCTTTTATCATATTTCTACTGATGAAGTTTATGGTAGTTTAGGTGAAAAAGGTTTCTTTACTGAAAAAACAGCATATGATCCACATTCACCATATTCAGCATCAAAAGCATCTTCTGACCATTTTGTTAGGTCATTTTATGATACCTATGGATTGCCAATCGTAATTTCTAATTGTTCTAATAATTATGGTTCATTTCAATTTCCTGAAAAATTAATCCCTTTATTTATTAATAATATTTGTAAATCAAAACCCTTACCTGTATATGGTAAAGGAGAGAATATAAGAGATTGGTTATTTGTTGATGACCATGCAAGAGCTATAGATTTAATTTTTCATAAAGGAAGTAAAGGTGATACTTATAATATTGGAGGATTTAATGAATGGAAAAATATTGATTTAATTAAAGTGTTAATTAAAACAGTGGATAAATTTTTAGGTCGAAAAGAAGGAGAATCTGAAAAATTGATAACATTTGTTACTGATAGAGCTGGGCATGATTATAGATATGCTATAGATTCGTCAAAGCTTAAAAATGAACTAGGCTGGGAACCTTCATTACAATTTGAAGAAGGCATAGAGCATACTGTTAAATGGTATTTGGAAAATCCAGATTGGATAAATAATGTAACTAGCGGAGAATATCAGAAATATTATGAAGAAATGTATAAATAAAAAAGGATGATTTTAAATCATCCTTTTTTATTATTTGAGCCTTGTTAAGCTTAAGTCTTTATTATATTTTATAATAAATAGCCCTTGGTTACTTGTTGAACCAAATAGTTTTTTGTTGTAATCAAATTTATTTTCAATTCGCAATGAAGCTCCTTGTTTAAATGTTTTTGTTAAGTCATTACCAGAAGCTAATCGAATTAATATATCATATGTTATATCAAATCCTTTAATAGCATATTCAGAAGGTAAAGCATTATTTTTTCTTCTAAATTTTTTATAGAATAGCTTTATGTCATCTGAATTTTCATCAGAAAATGAGTTAGATACATAAGTGAAATTAATATTTGCTAATTTATTATTATCTATGCTATTATAAGAGCTGTTTTTATTTGTAGTGAAAACTTGAACAGAAACTTCATCAGGTAAGCCAATCATGCTATTTAAAGCATCAGCTACTGCTACTTTATCTTCTGAAGTAATAATTACCCAATTATGTTTTTGGTCGTTCATTTTATTTGTAAAACGCTCTCTTTTAATATAACCATCTTTAGGCTTTAAAATGTGAATGGTATTTATTGAATCATGCTTTTTTAGTGAAGAAAGAATACTACTTATAGTTACATTAGAATTACTTTTTCCATCACCAACAATAAAAATATTTTCTCCATTATAATTGTTTTTTAAATAAGAAGTTAAATAATTAGCGTAGGATAATTTATCTGGAGCTACTTTAACTATTTTAGAAGATGTTATATTTTTTTGATTACTAGAGTAATGAGGAAAAATAACTGGAATGCTTAATTTTTGAGCTACTTTATCTGCTTTATCATAATAAAAAGGACCTATAACTACATCAGCTGTATCCAATTCATCATTTTCTAATATTTGTGAAATATTTTTACCTCTATTTCCTGTGTCAAAAACTGAACTGTTAATTATAATACCTTGTTGTTTTAAAGAATCAATAGCAACTTCAGCTCCCATATAAAAATCAGTTACCATATTTGCTAATCTATTTCCTTTAAAAATCTTTTTATTGTTTAATGAGTCGTACTCTTTAGTTTTAAAAGGAAGCAAAAATGCAAGATTTATAGTGGCATTTTCTTGAATACTATCTTGATAAAAAAGAAACTCTTCGTTTTCCTTCACCTCTTCGATAGGTTTGATTTTTAATAACTGACCTATTGATAAATTGTTATCTATTATATCCGGATATTCAGGATTTAGTTCAATTAACTGTTTTTTTGTTATGTTGTAAAAACGAGTTAAGCTAAAAACAGTTTCTTTACTTTTTACTGTATGAGTTAAATATTGTTTTAAAACTTCTTCTTTATTAATTGTTACGGTTTCCTCTATAGCTTTTACTTTAAGTATTTGACCAATGCTAAGAGTATTATTTATTATTTCAGGAAACTCAGGATTAAGTTTACACAACTCATCTTTAGAAATGTTATAAAGTTTAGTTAATCTATATACCGTTTCTCCGGGTTTTACTTCGTGTGTTTTGTAGCTTTTAACAACTGTAGTTTGGAATACATCTGTATCGTTGTTCTCACTGTTCTGATTTTCTTGCTCATTATTTGTAGTAGTTTCAGTTTCGTCAGGTTTAACATCTTCAACTACAGCATAGTCTTTTTTTGAATCAGATGAAGAATTATTAGTTTTAATTTTAGGATTAGGTATAACAATAACGGTATTAGCATTAGGTTTTCTACCAACATCAGGATTTAATCTAAGTAAATCTTTAGTCTTCATGTCTAAACGATTGGCTACATCTCTCATAGTTTCTCCTTCTTGGATTTTATAAGATACATAACGTTTTTGTTGCCCGCATGAAATGGTAAATGACAATATACCTATTAAAATTAAAAATTGTAATTTCTTCATCTGCTTCTATATTCTAATGTGTGTTTTTCGAGTGTTTTTATAAATAAACGTTATTCCCACTCAATTGTTGCAGGTGGTTTAGAGCTAATGTCGTAAACAACTCTATTAACACCTTTTACATTATTTATTATTTTATTTGATATTTTTTGTAAAAACTCATAAGGTAAATTAACCCAGTCAGCAGTCATACCGTCTGTGCTTTCTACTGCTCTAAGCGCTACAACCTTTTCATAAGTACGCTCATCTCCCATAACACCTACTGAATTAACAGGTAATAATATAGCTCCAGCTTGCCAAACCTTATCATATAATCCATGTTCTTTTAAACCGTTAATAAACACAGCATCAACTTCTTGTAATATACGTACTTTTTCAGCAGTAATATCACCTAAAATACGAATAGCTAAACCTGGTCCAGGAAAAGGATGTCTACCTAATAAATCTTTATCTATTCCCATAGAGGCACCAACACGACGAACTTCATCTTTAAAAATCATACGTAAAGGCTCTACTACTTTAAGTTTCATAAAGTCAGGTAACCCCCCTACATTATGATGACTTTTTATAGTAGCAGAAGGACCACCATTTACTGATACAGATTCTATTACATCTGGATAAATAGTTCCTTGTGCTAACCATTTAGCATTTTCAATTTGATTGGCTTCATCATCAAAAACATCAATAAAAACTTTACCGATAGCTTTTCTTTTTGCTTCAGGGTCAGATAATCCAGCTAAAGCACCCAAAAAACGTGCCGAAGCATCAACTCCTTTTACATTTAACCCCATTCCTTCGTATTGTTTCAATACATCGGTAAATTCATTTTTACGTAGTAACCCATTGTTTACGAATATACAATGTAAGTTACTTCCAATTGCTTTATGTAATAATACAGCAGCTACTGTAGAATCTACACCACCGGATAAACCTAATACAACTTTATCATTACCAATTTTTTCTTTTAGACCAGATACAGTTTCATCAACAAAAGAAGCTGGTGTCCATGTTTGTGCTACGCCAGCAATTGAAACTAAAAAGTTTTGTAATAATTGTTTTCCATCGGTTGAATGGTAAACTTCAGGATGAAATTGAATAGCATATGTAGTTTCACCTTCTATTTTATAAGCTGCATTTTCTACATCATGAGTACTAGCTAATAATATTCCGTTTGTTGGTAATTCTTTAATAGTGTCTGAATGACTCATCCAAACTTGACTTCCTTCAGAAATATTAGAAAAGAATTCCTCTCCTTCTTTAATAAACGAAAGGTTAGCTCTACCGTATTCTCGAGTATTAGAAGGAGCTACTAAACCTCCAGAGAAATGAGCTAAGTATTGAGCTCCATAACAAACCGATAATAAAGGTTTTTTACCTCTAATTTCTGATAAATCTGGATGTGGTGCTTCATCTGAACGAACAGAAGATGGGCTTCCAGAAAGGATTACAGCTTTAAAGTCGTTTAAATTTTGAGGTATTTTGTTATAGGGATGAATTTCACAGTAAATGTTTAATTCTCTTACACGGCGGGCAATTAACTGAGTATATTGCGAACCGAAATCTAAAATAAGTACATTGTGTTGTTGCATCCGCAAAAATAATATTTAGATTTTAGATTTGCGATATTTAGTGATGTATTTTTTACGTCTATTTTAAATTTTGTTTAGTACTTATAAACGATAGCATTTATATTCATTCCAGAACCTACAGATGCTAGCATAATAACGTCTCCTTTTTCAATATGTTGATTTTCTATTTCACCTTTTAAAACTAAATTTAATAAGGTTGGAACCGTTGCAACAGAGCTATTACCTAATTTATGAATACTCATAGGCATAATTCCTTCAGGTACGGGTTTGTTATAAAGTCTATAAAAACGTTTTATAATTGCTTCATCCATTTTTTCATTAGCTTGGTGGATAAAAACTTTTTTAAGTTGATTTATTTCAATACCACTTTTATCTAAAGCAGTTTTCATTGCATTTGGCACATTGTTAAGCGCAAATTCATAGATTTTACGCCCATGCATTTTCATATAATTTATTTCGCTAGTAGTATCTTTATTATAAGAACGATCAAAAAATAAGTAATAGGCCTCGTCTTTAGTGAAAGTTTGAGAGGCATGACTTAAGATACCAGAGCTATTATTTTCTGAACCTTCAATAATACATGCACCTGCTCCGTCACTGTAAATCATACTATCTCTATCATGTTCATCTATTACCCTTGATAAAGTTTCAGCACCAATAACTAGAGCTTTTTTTGCTATTTTAGACTGTATAAAAGATTGAGCTTGAATTACTCCTTGTATCCAGCCAGGACATCCAAATAATATATCATAAGCCACGCAGTTTGGGTTTTCTATTTTTAATAAATGTTTTACACGAGTAGCCAAACTAGGTAAAAGGTCACTTTGACTACTATTTGGTTTAACATTTCCAAAATTATGAGCAAAAATAATATAGTCTATCTCTTCAGGGTTAATTTTAGCGTCTTCAATTGCTTTTTGAGCAGCTAAAAAACCTAAGTCAGATGTGTTTAGTTCTTTTTTTGCATATCGCCTTTCTTCTATCCCAGTAATAGCCTTAAACTTTTCAATAATTACTTCATTGGTGTCTTTAATAGGAGTACCATCAACATTTAAAAAATTAGTGTCAGTAAATTGAACATTTTTTTTGGTAATGCTAGGTATGTATGCTCCTGTACCAGTAATTATTACATTGGTCATATTGAAAGATATGTTTTATAGAAATTACTACAAAGAAAACATTTTATCTTGCTTTACGGTTGTTATTGAAAGATATTTTAAGTTTTTTACGATTTTAATAAAAATAGATATTGAAAATTATAGATATGAGCTATCAAAAGAAAATGGTAATAGAGATAATAGCGATTCTGTTTTTATAATAGCGCCTGTTTCTCCAGTAAATAAAATTTCTATAGGTTGTTTTTGATTAATTTCATATTCTGATAACGTTTGCCTACATGCTCCACAAGGGCCAACTGGTTTATTAACGTTTGTAATACTTGAAGCAGCAGTAATAGCTATTTTTTTAACAATCATATTTGGATATTCAGAACCAGCTTTCCATATAGCAACTCTTTCAGCACACATACCTGATGGGTAAGCTGCACTTTCTTGATTGTTACCCGTTATTATTTTATCGTTATCGAGTAATATAGCAGCTCCAACATTAAATTTTGAATAAGGAGCATAAGCTTTTTTACGAGCTTCTATTGCTTTTTGTAGCAAGGAAGCATCTTCTTCTGATAATTGAGAAATAGTATCAAAAATAGTAGCAGTAGTAGAAATATCTATTTTTTTCATATTTTATTTAAGTCAAAAAAAGCTGTCTTATTAAGACAGCTTATATATTTTATACGAAATTACTAAAAAAAACTGAGTTTTAATAGTCGTCATAAATTTCACCTAAATCAAATGATAAAGAGAAACGTAATGTGTTTTCTAAAGGGTTATTAACATCAGAAGCATTCATCAAATATGAAAGATCTAACGAAAAAGCTTTGGCTTTAAAACCAGCTCCCATTGTAAAGTATTGGCGCTGCCCTTTTTCTTCGCTTTCATGAAAATAACCTGCTCTTAAAGCAAAGGCTTTATTATATAAATACTCAGCACCTAAAGCCCAAGTAACCTCTTTTAATTCTTCACTAAAACTTCTATCACCCAATGAAGTGAACATTCCTTCAAACCAACCTCTAGTCGAGTTAGGACTTGTTGGAACTAATAACTTTGTTACCTCAAAGTTTAATCCTAATAAATTGTAGTCATCAAAGATGAAGTCAAAACCACCACCTAACTTGAAATTGGTAGGGATAAAACTTTGAACACCATCTGTATATTCTACTTTTGGTCCTATATTAGCAACATTAACCCCTAAACGATAACGTCCGTTAAAACTACCATAATTTTCTTCTTCTGAACGATAGTATGCTGATACATCTACAGCAAAAGAGTTTACAACTTTTAAATTGCTAGAAACATCTAGGTTTGAGTTTATGTACTTTAAACCAACTCCCATAGAAAATGTTTCACTTAGTTTAAGAGAATAGATACCGGTAATTGCAAACTCACTAGGGTTTATTGAACCTAATGAACCACCTGATAAATCTGTTAATTCAATTTTACCTAAAGAAAAGTATTTTACATCTACCCCCCAAGCGGCATTTTCTTTAAATCTATTAACATAAGAAAGATTACCAGCAAAAATATCATCAGTTAAATTTCTAAGCCAAGGAGTATAGTTTAAACCAATACTTATTTGATTTTCATTAAATGCTGTTTTTGCTGCATTATGAAAAATTGAAAATGCATCTGATGATGTAGCTACACCAATATCTCCCATACCACCTGCACGTGCATCTGAGGTTATTAATAAAAATGGAGTTGCTGTAGTTATACCTTGAGCTTGTGCTTTGAAAGCTACGGCTAAAAATAATAGAAGGATAGTTAATTTTTTCATTTATAGTTTAATTGTTGATATTGCAAATATATAATTTTAGTATTTATTAAAGTATTACTAATTTTTCGTATTTTTCTGATACTATATTTGTTACGGTTGATTTAACTTTTAGTTTATAAACATAAACACCTTTACCTAATTTGTTGCCAAAATCATCTAACCCATTCCAAGTTATATTTCTTGATAAATTACCAGTTGTTTGAGAAAGCTTGTTAATTGATTTAACCAATTTCCCTGAAACTGTAAATACTTGAACTTGAACCTCTAGTGGTTCGTTGGGCTTGTTGTGGTTAAACCAAAACTCCGTATAGTTAACAAATGGATTAGGATAGTTTAAAACATTAGTTAAGGTAAGTCCAGCATCATTTACAACCACAAAGTTTAACGTAGTCTCAGATGAATTATTGTAAGTGTCCCATGCTTTTATTTTTAAAGTATGTGGACCTGTAGATAAATTTCTAAGTTTATAAGAGACTTTCCCTTTTGTAAAGTCATCTAATTCGGTTTGATAGTAGTCATTTAAAACAAAAGGTTCAGACTCATTTCCATCTAAAATAGCTACAATATCATGGTCTACAGCAGTAATAGAGGTATTTATACCACTTATATCTGAAAGTTTTATAATTAAATTAGGAGAAGCATTTGTGTTTCCTCCATCAATAAAAGATTCATCATTCATAAATGATTGTAGTTCAGGTCCAGTAGTATCTTCAGGGGCGTTTTGATTTATTCCACCAACAGTTACATCAAAGTTAGCACCTCCTTTATCAGTACTATTATCATTAGCATACATGCTTATTTTTCCTTTTCCATAAGCAATTTTAATATCCTTAGGTACGATAAATTCAAATTTAAAACGACCATTTTTTACTGATGATTTTCCTCTAAATAGTTTGCTTTCTTGTGAATCAAATGTATTAATAACGCCAAATCCATCATTGTCTAAAGTCTGTTTGTTTATCGATTTGTCAAATATAACTGTTGATAATACTCCATTGAAATTAGATAAAATAGTATTTGAATTATTAGTAACAACACCTTCAAACGTAACTTTAGATAGGGCTTTTAAAGTATCTATAGAACTAGTAATGTCTTTATCGTTCATTTTTGTTATTCTCACATTAGGTTTTGGAATAGCTAGTTTCATAGCAGGATCACCAAAAAAGTATATGAAAAACTTTTGGTTACTGGATGTAGTGTTTTTAGCTTTTATTAAGTTTTGAGCAATAGAGCTGTCAGAATTATCAAAACTTAGCACATGTTTAGTAAGTTCTTTGTTAAACTGTTCTCCTAAAGAAATAAAAACATCTCTAGTAGTAGTAATCATACTTACAGCACCACCATTTTTATTTAAAAACAATTTTTCTCCAGCAGTATCTCTTAAAGGGTTGTCAAACCTTGAAAACTCACAAGTAACTGTGATAAATAGAGGTAGTTTTTTTAGATTATTTAAAGCTTCAATTTGTGGGATTTCTAAAAGACGTTCATCAGCTAAACCATCTTCACCTCCATGTCCAAAATAATCAAATACAAGTGTTCCATTTTCAATAGTGTTGCTAACTGCATTTTTTACTTGAGGATAACGTTCACCACCTGATGAGTTTTCTTGTTTGAAAGCATCAGCATATAATTTATTAATATTGAAAAAAGGTTTATACTTTTTTATGGAGTCAGCGACCTCTTCCAAGCCTGATTGTAAGGTTTTATCGGCATCTTGATCAATGTCATCAGCAAGTAAGGTAATAGTATTTCGCCAATCACCAAAGGAGTCAGTATCGTAGTAACTTAAAATTTTATCAATAACATTTTTTGCTTCTTGAATAGTTGTTACTGGTATTCTTCCAGTTGCTATTTCAACAGTATCGGAAATTAACATCTCACCATCGTTAGGTTCTAGCATTACATAATAATCGTCAGTAACAAAAGAAGAAACTAAATCGAAACTTTGAGAAGCATGATAGGTAGGAACTATATTATTGTTGTTGTTAATTCTATTTTTGTAATCATATGAAGAATCTCCAAAAAAACAGACATATGTTAGTTTCTTGTTTATTGATGAATTATCATATAGGTACTTAATGAAATCTCTAATTCCTGTTATATCTGGTGAGCCAGAAGAAAATTCATTATATATTTTGTTAAGGGGAACAACTTTACTTGATAAATTTGAATTATTAGAATGATAATCAGCAAGTCTTTGTGCTTCATTTAATAAATTATTATTTGTTATAATTAGATATTGAATGTCTTTTAAAGCATGCAAATTTTGATTTTCAATATTTAAGTTTTCTTCTATTTTTGGTTCATATGTATTAGCAGTATTTACTAAAGCATATTCTTCTAAAGTGCCTCCGTTAGCCTTAAAAATAAACGAATTCCCTGTGGCTATATTTTCAATATTTTCAGGAGAAGTATGATTTGTAACGTTCCAAAGAAAGTTTATATTACTTGAGTTTTGAATTTGATATTCTATAGTGCCAGTTGTATTACTTGCTTCAAAACTTCTGAAAGAAAATTGTTTATTGTCAGCTTTTAATTCTTTTTTTCCAATGATTTCAATATAATCTAAATATGCTTTAGCTGATGGTAAACCATTATTATTGTAATTTATAGAGATGTCTATTATATTGTTAGAGTTACTTTTTATTACACCTTGCCCAGATCTTTGAATAGCAAGAGAACTAATACTTGAACTAGAAACAGGAGGGAAGTTTAATGTTGTTAAGTTGCTGCCATTAGCTGTTATTGTCATAGTAGAGTTTAGCGAAGAAATAGTTACTGCGCTAACATTTATAGTTATATCGCTATTTGGTAATTGATTTTGAAAAGGGATTTTAAAGTTTTGAGTATTTTCAAAACTAAAATCTTCACCAAACCATTTTCTTCCTACAGCAAAAAGGTTCTTTTCTTCTTTCTCATAAAAAATATAATCATCAAAATCTGTAATCGTTTTAATACTAGCTGAAGTTGGTTGTGCTTTATTGTTTATTCTTTTACCATTAGTGCTTCCTATAGTTAAAAAATAATAAGATTTATCCGTATATATGTTTTTTTGATGAGAAGCAGATGAAGTTGTTTGATTAGTTAACCATCCATCTGGACCTTTACCATAAAATAAGATATAATCATCATTGTTAAAGGCACCGTCATTTTCACCATGAACATAAATACTGTTTTCTTGTAAGTCATTATAACGCGTAGCATTATTTTTTTGAGGAAGCATATTGCCACCGTTTCCAAAAATTTTTATATATTTAGGATTAACAGAATTAGAATTAATTCCAAGTTGACTTAAAAAGTTAGCGTCAATTTTAAAAACCCCTGTGGTATCTATTGAAAATTTATACCAAGTTCCTTCAGATAATACTGATTTTGACTGGCTAAATCCCCAAAGAGAGAAAAGTAAACAAAAAAGAAATATATTTTTTTTCATAATTCGTTACAAAATAACGAATTTTAATGTTAGTTATTTTAATCTTTTTCTTAGTTTCGTAATAATAAAGTTTAAAAAGTGTCGTTTGAAGACTAGCAAAGACAATGTTTCTAACCAATTTATTTATAAAAGATAAGTAAATTTTCTTGTTAGAAGTTATAAATATTGTAAATTGCCACACCCTTAAAAATAGTTAAAAATACATGAAAAGTACGTTAAAATTATTTAGTTTATTACTAATCATTGGATTATTTATTACCTCTTGTAGTAGTAGAAGAGGTGGTGGTTCAGGTCAGTCTTCCCTAACTGGATGGAACTTTAATGATCCTAATTATGGTGGTTACCTTAAAGGAAAGTATAAAGAAGGAAACAATGCACCTCCAGGTATGGTTCATATTGAAGGTGGAACTTTTACAATGGGATTAGTGCAAGATGATGTGATGTTTGACTGGAATACTACACCTAGACAAATGCATGTGCGTTCATTTTATATGGATGAAACTGAAGTAACAAATTCTGAATATGGTTTGTTTATGCAGTACACAAAAGATATCTTTCCTCCTGAAGAAAATCAATATAAACATATTTATACTTCTATTTTACCTGATACTCTAGTATGGAGAAAAGGATTAGGAAATACAAATTTATTATCTGAGAGTTATTTAAGGCACCCATCTTACGCAGAATACCCTGTTGTTGGTGTTAGTTGGATTCAAGCAAACAAATACTGTAAATGGCGTACGAATGCTGTTAATTTAAAGATCTTGATGGATAAAGGTATTATTAAAAATATTTTTAAAGAAGATTCTTTATCTTTTAAAGGAAAAAATAATTTTGATACAGATACTTATTTAACGAATCCTTATGCATTATTTGATGGTGATTCAACTATTTATAAGAAAGGATTACCGGTACCTAGAAGAAAAGGAGATCCAAAACCTGCAAAAGGTGCGTTTTCTGGTAGACAAGTAACTTCAACTGACGGTATTTTAGCGCAAAAATTTAGATTACCAACTGAAGTTGAATGGGAATATGCTGCAAAAGCTATTTTTGAAAATAGAGAATACAACAATGTAAGAGGTAGAAAAAAGTATGCTTGGAATGGTAAGTATACTAGAGATAGAAATAAAAGACAAAGAGGTGACCAGTTAGCCAACTTTAAACAAGGTAAAGGAAATTATAGTGGTATTGCTGGATGGAGTAGTGATGGGTCTGATATTCCTAATGCTGTAAGAAGTTATCCTCCAAATGCTTTTGGATTGTACGATATGTCTGGTAACGTTGCAGAATGGGTTTCTGATGTTTATAGACCAATAATTGATGCAGAAGCTAATGATTTTAATTATTTTAGAGGTAACATTTTTACTAAGAAGTTAATAAATGAAGATGGTAAGGTTGTTATAGTTGGAGATGAATTAGGTGAGGTTGAATATGATACTTTAGAAAGTGGAAGAATAATACCAAAAGATTTACCAGGAAGTGTTAAGTACATTCCTATTACTAAGGAAGATACTTATATGAGAAGAAATTATAATCTTGCTGATAATTCTAATTTAGGAGATGGTGATCAAGCTTCTTCAAAATTCTTTAACTTAGATAAAGATCAATTAACAGGTACTCCAAGAATGTATAATTCGCCTACTAAACCAGAAGAAGAAAAAGATTCTTTAGGAAGAGTTGTAAATAATTTTAAGTATGATGCGAAAAGAAGGACTACGTTAATTAGTGATAAATCTAGAGTGTTTAAAGGTGGATCATGGGCTGATAGAGAGTATTGGTTAGATCCTGCTCAAAGAAGATATTTCCCTGAATATATGGCTACTAATTATATAGGATTTAGGTGTGCTACTGACAAAATGGGACCAATGATGATGAACAGAAAGAAGACTGCTACACCAAGGTATAAAAATAAATAAACAAATTTTTAAATATTAAGTATGTAAACCTCATTGATTCCAATGAGGTTTATTATTTTTAATTTATGGATACTATTAAGGAGTTATATAAACTGTATACTAAAAATTTTTTAGTAGATACTGATACCAGGTTAATAAGAAAAGGAACCATTTTTTTTGCTTTAAAAGGTGAGAATTTTAATGGGAATAAATTTGCTAAAGAAGCATTAAGTAAAGGGGCTGATTATGCAATAGTAGATGAAAAGGAATACCAAACTGATGATTCAATAATTTTAGTTAATAATGTTTTAGTAACATTGCAAGAATTAGCGAGATATCATAGGGAACAGTTGAATATACCAATAGTTGGATTAACTGGTAGTAATGGTAAAACAACGACTAAAGAATTAATAACTGCTGTACTTAATCAGAAATATAATGTTACTGCAACAAAAGGAAATTTAAACAATCATATTGGAGTTCCTTTAACATTACTTTCAATGGATTTAGATACTCAGATAGGTGTTGTTGAAATGGGAGCCAATAACCATAATGAAATTGCCTTCTTGTCTGAAATTTCGAGGCCAGATTATGGTTATATTACAAATTTTGGTAAAGCTCACTTAGAAGGCTTTGGTTCTTTACAAGGAGTTGTTAAAGCTAAATCAGAATTGTATGGATTTTTGAAAGCAAATAATAAAATAGCCATCGTTAATCCTAATGATAAAAAGCAGTTAGATAAAACAATCAACATAGAAAGAATCTTATTTAATTCTTCAATTAATTTTTTGAATGCTGACCCTTTTGTTAGTTTAAAATTTGAAGATGTAGTTATTAAAAGTAATTTAATAGGGAAGTATAATTTTTCTAATATTTCTGCTGCAATAACTATTGGAAAGCTTTTTGAAATATCCAATTTAATAATAAAGAAAGGGTTAGAAAATTATGTACCTGCAAATAATAGATCTCAGATAATTAACAAGAATGGTTTTAAAATTATATTGGATGCTTACAACGCTAACCCAACCAGTATGGGGTATGCTTTAGATAGTTTTTATGAGTTAACAGAAAACAAAAAAATAGTAATTTTAGGTGATATGTTTGAACTTGGAGATAATAGCTTAAAAGAGCATCAATTAATTGCAGATAAAGTTGAAGGGTTTAATTTTCAAGCATCATTTCTAGTAGGTGAAAACTTTTATAATGTAAATACACAGCTTAATAAATTTAAAACTTTTTACGATTTAAAAATGTTTTTTCAAAGTGAAAAATTTAATGAAGGAGCTACAGTTCTCATAAAGGGTTCAAGAGGAATGGCATTAGAAAGAGTATTAGATTTTATCTAATTATTTTTATGGTAATCAATTAGCCCATCTATTGGTCTTTGGATAACCTTTTTAATAAACATGCTGTTTTTGCAAGCTATTTCTTGTAAAATATCTTGATAAAAATAAGCAATTGATCCAATAAAATATAAAGGAACAGTATTGGGTTTTTTGTAAGGTTTTATGTGTAGGTAAAAGAATTTTTTAAATCCTTTTCTAACAAGTTTTCTTACATATTTTTCGTTTTTATTATCTATTAAAAATTTAGCAAAAGTTGCTAAATACATATTAGGGTTTTCTTTCTTGTATAAATTAAGTTTGATGTAATCAGGGTTTAAATTAAAATCACTGTTAAATTGAGTGGCTATTTTTTTTGGCATTTTTTTGTAAAAAAAATCTTTAAGTAATTTTTTTCCAAAATAATTACCACTAGCTTCATCCATAATAGAATATCCAAGAGAAGGAGAGGAGTATTCAGTTTTTAATCCATTAAAATAACAACTGTTAGAACCAGTTCCTAAAATAGAAACAATAGCTTCTTGTTTTCCAGCAGAAGCATATACAGCTCCTAAAATATCTTCATCAACTGTTATGATAGCTTTGCTAAAAATTGAATTTAAAACTTCAATTAAATTTTTTTTTGGAGTTTCTGTTCCACAACCAGCGCCATAAAAATAAATACGTTTAATGTGGTTTGCATGAATATTTAATTTTTCAGAATTAATTATTCTAGAATGTATTTCGTTTGCTGATACAACATTTGGGTTTAATCCTTGAGTCTGAGCTCTAAAAAGTTCTTTTTTATTTTTATCTATACAAGCCCAATCAACTTTTGTTGAACCACCATCAGCAATTAAAATCATTCTTAATGTTTTTTCAAATATAAATGAACGATATATTTTGAACAAAAAATTGTTATACAGTTTGATTTTAATAATTAGATGAAATAATATAGTAAATTAGCAGCTCAAATTTTGTTGTAATATGTTTTTCCTAAAAAAAAAAGAGATCCCTTTAAATGAAGTTTTTAATGATGATTTTGTTGATATACATTCTCATTTACTACCAGGAATTGATGATGGTGCTAAAAACTTAGATGATTCTTTAGAACTAATAAAAACAATGTACTCGTATGGAATAAAAAACTTTGTTACAACACCTCATGTTTTAGGTGATGTTTATCCAAATTCTTCAGCGTTAATTTTAGAAAAAACAGAAATTGTAAAAAAAGAATTATTAGCTAGAGGTTTTAATGATATTAGTTTTAGATCTGCTGCTGAATATATGATGGATGAGCAATTTATAGAACGATTAAAGAAGAAAGATATTTTAACTCTTAAGGATAATTTTATATTGGTTGAAATGTCATATTTTAATGCTCCTTATAACTTGTTTGATATATTGTTTGAGATTCAATTAAAAGGGTACAAACCTGTTTTAGCACATCCTGAACGTTATAATTTTTATCATAATGACTTTCAAAAGTATTATCAGCTTAAAAAGTCTGGATGCGTGTTTCAATTAAATTTACTTTCTTTAACAGAACAATATGGAAAAGGTGTTCAAAAGATCACTCAAAAATTATTAAAAGAAAATTTATACGATTATGTAGGTACAGATACACACCATTATAATCATTTAAAATTGTTAAGAAAAATAGGAGATAAAAAAACAATAAAACAAGTTGAGAACTTAATTAAAAACAACTCGTTTTTTAAATAAAAAAGGAAGTCTTTTAAGACTTCCTTTTTAGTTTTAACTAAATATTTTTTTATACCAAGGTAAATCATCATCATCTGCGATACCGTAACCGTAGCCATATCCGTAGCCATATCCGTAACCATATCCCCTTTTTAAATCTGTATCATTTAAAACGATAGCTAAATTTGGTAATTTCTTGTCAGTATATAGTGTTTGCGGAACAACTAACATTCTTTTATCTAAATAGTTTGCTCTAGTAACATACAATACCATATCAGCATTTTTAGAAATAAGTAATGTATCAGTAACTAAATTAACTGGAGCTGTATCAATAATAAGGTAATCATATTGTTTTTTTAGCTCTTCGAATAATTTATTAATTCTATCAGTCATTAATAACTCAGCTGGATTAGGAGGTATAGCTCCAGAGGCTATTATATCAAGTTTAGGGATTTCAGGAATAGAAAACTTTAAAGAATCTAATGTTACACTATCATTAGTAATGAAATTAGTAATTCCTTTACGATCAGGTATTTCTAAATACTCAGTTATCTTTGGAGCTCTTAAATCCATACCAACTAAAACAACTTTTTTTCCAGAAAGAGAAAGAGAAGCTGCTAAGTTTATTGAAGTAAATGATTTACCTTCACCACTTGTAGTAGATGTTACAAAAATTGTTTTACCTACATTGTCTTTTGACTCAGGTAGCATAAAATCAAGATTTGTTCTTATTAATCTAAAAGCTTCAGCTGTACTAGATCTTGCACTAGAATTAATTACAATTTTCTCTTTAGTATTTGAATGCGGTACATCACCTAAAAAAGGAATAGTAGTAAGTTCTTCAATATCTTTTTTGGTATGAACTTTGGTGTCTAGTAAATCTCTTAAATAAATAATAACAAAAGGAATTATTAATCCTAAAAGTAATGCAGCTAAATAAATAACTTTTCTTTTAGGGCTAATAGGAATATTAGAACCATAAGCTTTATCAATAATTTTAGCATTAGGAACTGTTGTAGCTGTAAGTGAGATAGCAGTTTCTTCTTTTTTCTTTAATAAATATGAATACAAGCCAGCTATTATTTCTCTTTGACGAGCAATATCTAAAAACTCTCTTTCTTTAGTAGGTATAGAAGATATTTTAGAGTTATATCTTCCAGCTTCTCTTTTTAAATTATTAAGATTAAT
>JBELFC010000051.1:0-14714 GCA_042093175.1 Tenacibaculum sp.
AAGCAAAAAACAAGAAACAGAAACCAATTGCTAAAATTGTTCCTAACATAAATATAGAAAAAGCGATTCGTCTTAATTCATTATATTTTTGTAACCCTTTTTGATTTCCAACCCTAATCATTGAAGTAAC
Organism: Tenacibaculum sp.; assembly: GCA_042093175.1. Classification (GTDB taxonomy): domain Bacteria; phylum Bacteroidota; class Bacteroidia; order Flavobacteriales; family Flavobacteriaceae; genus Polaribacter. Next base: position 131 of record JBELFC010000051.1, read on the forward strand.
CCCTAGCCCCATAGCAACCATGAATGTCATTGATGAAAGGTTTAAGGCAATTTGATTAGCTGCTTGTGGATTTTTACCTAACAATCCACTCAACCAAATAGCAGCTGTAAAAATGGCTACTTCAAAAAACATTTGCATAGCACTTGGTGCTCCTAAATTTATAATTTTTCGTAACATTAAACTATCTAATACAAATAATTTAATATTTGTTACAAGTTTATTAGAACGTTTATTTTTAGTTAATAACCACCATAAATATGCCACCATAATAAACCTAGATAACAGAGTTCCATATGCAGCTCCTACAATTCCCATTGCTGGAAATCCAAATTTCCCAAAAATTAATATATAGTTTAGTAAAACATTAGAAACATTTGCTAACAAAGTTGCATACATAGGGTACTTAGTCATAGACATTCCATCACTAAACTGCTTAAAACCTTGAAAAATAATCATAGGTATTAGAGAAAAAGCCACTAAATCTAGGTATGGAATTGCTAAGTCAACCACTTCAGTTGGTTGCTTCATAAAATAAAGTAGTGGTTTAGAAAAATAAACTCCCAAAAACATTAAAACTCCCATGCTTATACATAAAAATAATCCATGCTTAAAAGTTGATTTTGCTTTATCAAAATCATTTGATGAATCTGCTTCAGCTATCAAAGGAGTGATAGCAGTAGAAAAACCAATTCCTAACGACATAGCTATAAACATAAAACTATTCCCTAATGATACTGCTGCCAATTCTGCTGTTCCTAATTGACCAACCATTATGTTATCAACAAAACTAACAAAAGTATGCCCTAACATTCCCAACATTACTGGTGCTGCTAGTTTCCAATTATAACTAAACTCAGATGTATATTGCTTAAAATTCAATTTGTTTTACTCTATTATTTTTAATCTGCGAAGATACTTCTTTTTAAAGGTCAAAATATTTTATTACCTCCATTTTTTAAATTATTTAACTACCTTTGAAAACTGATTAAATTTGAAAAAAAATGGCAAAAATAACATTACAAGGTAACCCATTAGAAACTGTTGGAAACTTACCGAATACGAATACAAAAGCACCTGATTTTAATTTGGTAGCAGGTGATTTATCAGAAAAAAAACTAAATGATTTTTCAGGTAACAAACTAATTTTAAATATATTTCCAAGTGTAGATACAGGAACTTGTGCAACTTCTGTTAGAGAGTTCAATAAAAAAGCAGCTAGCTTAGAAAATACTAAAGTTTTATGCATTTCAAGAGATTTACCTTTTGCACAAGGACGTTTTTGTGGAGCTGAAGGTATTGAAAATGTTGTTATGTTATCAGATTTCGCTACTGGTAATTTTGGTAAACAGTATGGCTTAGAAATAGCTAATGGTCCTTTAAAAAGTTTACACTCGCGTTGTATTGTTGTTATTAACGAAGAAGGAAACGTAACTTATACTGAACAAGTTAATGAAGTAGTTGACGAGCCTAATTATGAAGCTGCCTTAAAAGCATTATAGTTTTATATGAAAAACCCAAATGATGGATTTATAAAAGGTAGATTAAGAAGTATTAAGTTTGCTGTTAAAGGAATGTGGCTATTACTAACTACAGAAGATAGTATTAAAGCTCAAACTTTTATAGGTTTAATAAGTACTTTAATGGGGTTCTACTTTTCTATTTCAACTACGGAATGGATGATTCAATTATTAACAATAGGTCTTGTTTTAGTAGCTGAAGCTTTAAATACAGCTGTTGAAAAAGTTGCCGATTTCATACATCCAGATTATCATAAAAAAATAGGTTTTATAAAAGATATTGCAGCAGGAGCACCAGCTTTTGCTGCTCTTATTGCTCTTATTATTGCAAGTATTATTTACGTTCCTAAAATTATAGCTATATTTTAGCGTTTAGACTATTGTCAATTAACATATATGGTAAAAAAAAAGAAGACAACTGTTAAAAGTAAAAAAAGTGAAATTTCTATATTTACTAAAATTGGGGTATTTATTAAAAATAGGCAAAACCAAACTATTTTTGGTGCTTTCCTAATACTCTTCTCAATTTTTTTAACTGTAGCTTTTATTTCTTTTTTCTATTCATGGCAAGAAGATCAAAGCTCATTACACCAATTCTCTAACAGACAACTTCCAACTCAAAATTTATTAGGTAAAGTAGGTGCTAAGCTAAGTAATCTTATAGTATTTAGAGGTTTTGGACTGGGGGCTTTTATTTTAAATATTATTCTTTTTTTCACTGGAGCTAGAATACTTTTACAAACTAATTTAAAAAAAATAATCACTTCATGGAACTGGGGATTATTAGGTATGCTTTGGACAGCTATTTCTCTTGGTTTTGTTGAAAGTAAGTATGCTGTTTTATCAGGAATTATAGGATTTGAACTTAATGAATATCTCCAAACTTTTATTGGTAAAACAGGACTTATTATTTTATTGCTCTTTTTCTTTATAGCTTATTTAATTATTCGATTTAGTATTGACCCTGACGCTATAGTTGAAAACCTAGATGCAAAAAAACAACAAAAAGAAGCTGAAAAAGCTGCTAAAATTGAGCAAGAAGCTATTGAAAAAACTGCTAGAGAAATTCATAAAGAAGAAGCTGATAATGAGAAATCTGATTTTGAACTTTCAGTAGAAAACCTACAGCCAACTATTACAAACCATTCTGATGTTAATCAACAGTCAATTAAAAAAGAAGATGACAAAGAGATTTCTTTAGATGTTACTACTCCTGAATCTTCTGAATTGAAAATTTCAGAAGAAACTATAAAAGAAGTTGAAGTTGCAATTGAAAAAATTGCTGAAGAAAAAAGTGTGTCGGAAAATTTATCTGACCAATTGTTAAAAGATTTTGGAGAATTCGATCCTAAATTAGAATTAGGAAACTTTAAATTCCCAACATTTAACTTATTAAAAGAATATCATGAAAGTATCTCTGTAGACCCTGCTGAACTTGAAGCCAATAAGAATCAAATTGTAGAAACTTTAAAGAACTACAAAATTGGTATAGCTCAAATAAAAGCAACTGTTGGTCCTACAATTACTTTGTATGAAATTGTACCTGAAGCTGGTGTACGTATTTCAAAAATAAAAAATTTAGAAGATGATATTGCTTTATCATTAGCTGCTCTAGGTATTCGTATTATTGCTCCTATTCCTGGAAAAGGAACTATTGGTATAGAAGTACCAAATAAAAAATCTACTATAGTATCAATGCATTCTGTTATTTCTTCTAAGAAATTTCAAGAATCACCTATGGAATTACCAATTGCTTTTGGTAAAACTATTTCAAATGAAACTTTTGTTGTTGATTTAGCTAAAATGCCTCACTTATTAATGGCCGGTGCAACTGGACAAGGTAAATCAGTAGGTTTAAACGCTATATTAACTTCACTCTTATATAAAAAACACCCTGCTGAAGTAAAATTTGTACTGGTAGATCCTAAAAAAGTAGAACTTACTTTATTTAATAAAATTGAGCGTCATTATCTTGCTAAATTACCTGATGAAGGAGAAGCAATTATAACAGATACAACCAAAGTTGTAAATACTTTAAATTCTTTATGTATTGAAATGGATGCTCGCTACGATCTTCTTAAAAATGCAATGGTTCGTAACATCAAAGAGTATAACGCTAAATTTAAAGCTAGAAAATTGAACCCTGAAAATGGACATCAATTTTTACCATATATCGTTTTAGTAATTGATGAATTTGCCGATTTAATTATGACAGCTGGTAAAGAAGTAGAAACACCTATTGCTCGTTTAGCTCAATTAGCTCGTGCCATTGGAATTCATTTAATTGTAGCAACTCAAAGGCCTTCCGTTAATGTAATTACAGGTATTATTAAAGCAAATTTCCCTTCTCGAATAGCCTTCAGAGTTACTTCAAAAATAGATAGTAGAACTATTTTAGATGCTCCTGGTGCTGATCAATTAATAGGTAGAGGTGATATGTTATATTCTGGAGGAAATGATATTACACGTATTCAATGTGCATTTGTAGATACTCCTGAGGTTGAAAAAATAACTGATTTTATTGGTTCGCAACGTGCATATCCTGATGCACATTTACTTCCTGAGTATGTTGGTGAAGATGGTGGCACAAATGTTGATATTGATATAGCAGATCGCGACAAATTATTTAAAGATGCTGCTGAAGTTATTGTTACAGCTCAACAAGGTTCAGCTTCCTTATTACAACGTAAACTAAAATTAGGGTATAATAGAGCAGGAAGATTAATTGATCAATTAGAAGCTGCAGGTATTGTAGGCCCTTTTGAAGGTAGTAAAGCTAGGCAAGTTTTAGTTCCAGATTTAGTATCTTTAGATCAATTACTAGAAAACGAAAAAAACAACAATTAAAATCCGAAAACGGAAATCATATATCAAATGAAAAACATAGGTTTATTTTTTATAGGAATATTTATAAGTTTTAACACAATAGCTCAAGATTCTTCGTCAAAAGCAAAGCTTTTACTAGATGAAGTTTCTACAAAAATGGGAGCATATAAAAATATGGTAATAGGCTTTAACTCTACTTTAGTAAATAAAGAAGCTGGCATAACCAACGACCCTCCTATACGTGGTAATATAACAATAGCTGGAGAAAAATATAATTTAGAATATTTAGGTAATAATTTTTTATTTGATGGTAAAAAACTTGCTGTTATTAATCATGATGAAAAAGAAATAAATATTTCAAATGGAGATCTTGAAGAAGAAGATGGATTTATCTACCCATCAAAGCTTCTAACTTTTTATAAAGAGGGGTATAATTACAAAATGGGAAAATTAAAAAATCACAAAGGACGCAAAGTTCAATACGTTGATTTAACTCCAATTGATAGTAACTCTGATATTATAAAAGTTCAACTAGGTATAGATGCAAAAACAAAACATATATACAAGTTAGTTCAAATAGGGTCAAATGGAGCAGAAACAACATTTACTATTACTAAATTTAAAAGTAATCAACCTATTTCAGAAAAATACTTCTCTTTCAATAAAGAAAAATATACTAGTCAAGGATATTTAATTGACTAAATGATCTAAAAGTTTTGTTATTATTTAAACAATAACAAAACTTTTAGGTTTTTATAAAACTAACAAACTACCTTTGTTTCTGTGAAAACACTAGACAGATATATCTTAAAAAGTTTTTTAATTCCTTTTTTAACAACTTTTCTAATTATATTATTTGTATTAATAATGCAAATGTTATGGTTAGCCTTTGATAATTTTGCAGGTAAAGGAATTGGTATTTTTATTATACTAAAATTTTTGTGGTACTCTACCTTAATGGCCGCTCCTCAGGCTTTACCTATTGGTGTATTACTATCTTCAATAATGACTTTAGGTAGTTTATCAGAAAACTATGAATTTGCAGCAGCAAAGTCAGCAGGAGTATCTTTACAAAGAATGGTTCGCCCTCTCGTTTTCTTAGCTGTTTTTTTAAGCTCTATAAACTTTTTGTTTTTAAATTATGTATATCCTTATGCCGTTTTAAAACAACTAAATTTAAAAGCAAACATAAAAAAGAAACAACCTGCCTTAGCATTAGTTCCCGGAAGTTTTAATACAGAGATTCCTAACTATCAAATTAAGTTTGAAGAAAAATACGGTGAAGAAAAAAACTTATTAAAAAAAGTTTTGATTTATGACTTATCATCTAAAAGAGGGAATAATAAAATAATTACAGCTAAAAGAGGTAAAATTACTTCTGAACAAGGTAGTCGTTATATGACCTTAATACTTAATGATGGGTATTATTTTGAACATCATAGAAAATCAGGAGAAACATTTGAAGAAAGAAAAAAAATGCCTGCTTCACATGCTGATTTTGAAGAATATATTATAAATATTGATATTTCTTCATTGGACAATACTGATTTAGATGAATTAAAATATACTAAAAACTTTAACATGCTAAGTTTAGGGCAGTTAAAAGACACAATTCCTGCTCTTAAAAAAGGATATGATGAATACATTGCTAGTAGAGCAAAAAATTTATTTCTTACTCTAGATATTGAAGACCTTCATAAGTACCCTGACTCTCTTATTAACAAAAATTTATCTCCTACTCTATTAGATAATTTTGAACTTAGAGAGAAAACAAATATTTTAAACATTGCTGTTTCAAAAATAGACAGAACCTTAAGCAATAATAAGTCATATAAAGAGCCTTTAAAAAATAGAAGGAAATGGCTTAACCACCATGATATTGAATATTACAATAGAATAGCCTTTTCTTTATCCTGCCTTTTATTATTTTTTATTGGAGCTCCTTTAGGTTCAATTATTAGAAAAGGAGGTATGGGACTTCCAATGATTTTAGCTATTTCAATATATGTTTTGTATTTTTTCACAAATACATTTGGAAGAAACATGGCTGAAGAAAGTTCAGTAACTGCCATATTAGGTTCTTGGTTAGCTATTGTTTTAATGTTACCTTTAGCCCTTACATTAACAATAAGAGCTGCTAAAGACAAAGGATTATTCAGTTTTAGTAACTTATTTATACCAATAACAACATTTTTTAAAAATATATTCTCTAAAAAAGAGAAAACAACTTAAGTAAATGACAACACATACAACTCCTAAAATTCAATTAAATTCAATTGAAGAAGCTATAGAAGATATAAAAAAAGGTAGAGTTATTATTGTAGTAGACGATGAAGATCGAGAAAATGAAGGTGATTTTCTTGCTGCTGCAGAAAAAATTACTCCTGAGATGGTTAATTTTATGGCTACACATGGACGTGGATTAATTTGTACTCCCTTAACCGAAAGTAGATGTAAAGAGCTAGAACTGGGTATGATGGTTAGTAATAATACCGACCCTATGGAAACTGCTTTTACCGTATCTGTAGATTTAAGAGGTAACGGAGTTACTACTGGGATTTCAGCTTCTGATAGAGCAAAAACTATCGAAGCTTTAGTTAATCCTGAAACTAAATCTTTTGATTTAGCAAGACCTGGCCATATTTTTCCTCTAAGAGCTAAAAACGGAGGCGTTTTAAGAAGAACTGGGCATACTGAAGCTGCTATTGACTTTGCTCGTTTAGCTGGCTTAAAACCTGCTGGAGTTATTGTTGAAATAATGAATGAAGATGGTACAATGGCACGCTTACCTCAACTTTTAGAGGTTGCAAAAAAATTCGACTTGAAAATTGTTTCTATTGAAGATTTAGTTGCTTACAGAATGGAACATGATTCTTTAATAGAGAAAAAAGAAGATTTTACTATTCAAACACGTTTTGGTGATTTTCGTTTACGTGCTTACCAACAAACAACTAATAAACAAATTCATATTGCATTAACTAAAGGTAGTTGGACAAAAAATGAATCGATATTAACAAGAATTAATTCAACTCTAGTAAACAATGATATACTAGGAACCCTTACCAATAACGCTGATAAAAAACTTGATCAAATGTTTAAGGTCATAAATGAAGAAGGAAGAGGTGCTATTCTTTTTATAAATCAGCAAGCTCAATCTTTAAATCTATTAAACAGGCTTAAAAGCTTAAAAGAAAATCAAGTAAATGGTATAATGAAAGCTCCAAATGTTGTAATGGATAATAGAGATTTTGGTATTGGAGCTCAAATTTTACATGACTTAAACATACACAAATTACGATTAGTATCAAACTCTCAACAAACTAAACGTGTTGGTATGATTGGATATGGTTTAGAAATTGTTGATTACGTTAATTATTAATTTTTAAAACTATATCTTTTAGTAAGAAGAAATATAACTCCTAAAGTTATAAATAATAATATCAATACCCAGTAGCTATAATTAGTACTGGGTATTATTTTTATAGAATCTGGATTTCCTATTAAAATTAAAGAAGCCCAAAAATATGGAGATGTTTCACTTAATTGATGCGTTTTTAAATATCTTTTCTTAGCAATACTTAGAGCCTTCAACTTTGTTTTACCTGCACTTAATTCTTTATAGAATACTTTTAAAATTTCATTAGTAGACTTTTCATTAGCTTTCCATTGTGTTGTAATCACACTTTTTGCTCCTCCTCTAAAAAAACCTCTAGATAAACTCATAATTCCCTCGCCTATTTCTTGCTTCCCAGAAGCACCATTACAAGCATCTAAAACTACTAACTCTGCATTATTTGATAAACTTAATAACTCCTTTAAATTAATTTTTTTATCCCTGAAAGCTATCCATGGATCGTTATCTATTTTATTTAAACCAGCATGAGTGTTTAGATGTACTACTGAATAGTTTTTTAACTCTTTTATAAAAGTTTCTTTTGTAGCTTTCTCCTCTATAAATAAATCAGTTTCACAAATTGAAGCAACTTCTTGCATTGCCTTTTTACTTCTTTTAAGTGATTGAAGAGTTTTTTGATTAAAATCTACTGGAGCAAATGCCAATATTTTATCAATCGATTTTTTTGTGTTTTTATTTAATTTTTCAGATACTGAAGCTGATAATAAATAATTAATTTCTGTATACTCTAATAAGTATTCACCTGTTAAGGAGTCTGGAATTAATGCCTCAAAATTAATACGTTGTAATTTATAATCTGGAATTACTATTAATCCTTTATTTTTTATTTTCTTAATAGAATTTTTAAAAGGAAATAGTTTTAAAAATACATTATTTGCTAACCTTTTATATTTTTCTTTATCATCTTTAAAAATAAAATATTTTGACATTTTACTTTTTAAACTATCAACTTGATTAATTAATTCTGGTACATTTTCTAATTTATAAAATATTTTTTCATCCTTATTACAGAAAATTCCAAAACCTCTTTTTTCATTTAAAATATACTCTACTAAATTTTTATCATTACCTATATGTTGTTTAATACTTTCTTCTAAACTAATTATTAAAGGTTCTTTTTTGTTACTGTCTTTAGTATTATTTAATCCTTCTAATAATAATAAAGCCTTATTTTTTTCCATAAAATAAAATGCTTGAGAAACATCATTTTTATAATACGATAAAGTAACAGCTTTCATGTAAAAGTTAGCTGCTTTACGTATCCAAAATAACTTAGAAGTGTCTACAATACTTTCTAATCTAATAAACGAAATAAGTTTATCAACTAAAATACTTATTTCAATTGCTTTATTTAAATCATTATTTTTTAAAGTCGATTCATAATTTTTAATACCTGCTTCTACGTTTTCTATTAAATAGTCTAGAATATCTAACTTGTAATCTGAATCCGTAATTTCTTTTAAACTTAGTGCATATTCATCATAACCTCTATCTAAAAGAATGCCTATCGCCTTTTTATTATAACGTATTTTAATTTCAGGAGTTAAATAATCTCCCATATTACTATTTACAGCTGCTAAAACTTGTTTATTTTTAGTAGCTTTTATTGCTTGATCAAAATAAATAGTAGCTTTCTTTTTCTTTTTTAATTTATTATAAATACTTCCTAAATTATTATTTAGCTTACCAATATTTACAGAGTCTTTCTTTTCTATATATACACTTAGAGCTCTCTCATATTGAATTATAGCATTTTTTTTCAAACCAGAATCTTCATAAATATTGCCTAAATTATTACTTACTGCTGGATCGTTTTTAACTTCATAAATATTGAGAATAGAATCTATTTTTACTTGATGAAGCTTAATTTGTTTTAAATTCCTTTGGGTTTCATCAATTTCACTATACATATAAATAGCAGCTCTATGAGCTGACAAATAAGTAAAAACATCATTATAATTATTATATGATACAGTTACTTCATTTAAATAATCCAAAGCTTTAAAATAATCTCCTTTTCTAGACAGAACATAACTTAAATCTATAAATGCTTTATAGGTAAATTTATTTTTTTCTGGTGAATAAATTAACTCATTAATAGATTTAAGTTGACTTATTTCATCTTCTTTAGATTTATAATAACAACTTAAATTATATAAACTGTTATTCAATTTATAATAATCTATTGAATCAGTTTGTTTTCTAATACGAATTGACCTCTCTGTTATAGAAATTGCTTTTTCATAATTATATCCAATTGAATATAAAATACCTAACTTATGATAAGCATACGATACATCCTTCTTAGTTAAATATTCTTCTTTATTTACAAATTCTTCTAAAATCTGAACTTTTAATGTATTCTCTATATTTAATTTATAAATAGAATCAATTTTTTTTACATGATTTAGTTTTTTTTGACAAAAAGAATTTTGATTAAAAACCAAAAACAATAAAAAAGGTAAAAAAAATCGATTCATAAGTATCTCATTATTATTATGAAATACTAATTTAACAATTTATTATATTTTACAGGCCTTGAATACCATTGATTTATACCTACAACATTTAATACATCTATAATTTGGTTTGGACTGTATAACATCCCAGACTCAAATAATACTTTGGCAGAAATTGCTGTTACTAAAGGTGCAGCGTATGAAGTTCCTGAAATATATACAGGAGTGCCCAAAATATCATAAAACAAAATATTGTGGCCAGGAGCATAAAAATCTACTGTATTAACTCCATAATTGGAAAAATAAGCAATATTATTTCTCTCTGAATTTGATGCTGCTATTGCTAAAATATTACCTTGTGGATATGATGAAGGATAATGACTTACATAATCATTATTAACACCAGAATTTCCTGCTGAAGTAACAATTAAAACGTTATTATATTCTGTAATTAAATCATTAAAAATAGAATTAACATATGTATTATTATCATACCAACCTAAACTCATTTGAACAATATGAACTCTTGGTAAAGCATATTTTAAACCACATAAAATATTAAAATAACTAGCTACTCCGTTTTGATCACATACTTTTACTGGTAAAATTTGATGTGGCACCCCTTCTTCATTCAATTTATTATTAACAATGTAAGTAACTTTAGTTCCATGAATTAATTCATAATCATCATAAAAATCATTATCATGATTTACAAAATCCCACCCCGATAACTCATTAGCCACATTAACACCCGAAGAGTTATATAAAAAAGGAGTTACAAATAAAGGATAGTTTGCATTGACTCCAGTATCTAACACACCAATTGTTACTCCTGTATTATTAGGTACAATTTGAGAAGTAAAATTATTGTTATCAGTATTTGACATTCCGGCATTATTTTCATTTTCTAAATGAAATACAAATTCATTATCTACATTTGAAATATCTCCTTCTGGGCCTCCACTTCCAGATTGTATAGATAATTTTTTATCTTCAACATCTGCATTACTTCCAAAATCCCATTTCTCTATTAATTTATCATCACATAAATCACAAAATTGGTATTTGACAACCTCATAGAGTTTTCTCAATTTTTGTTTTTTACTAGCACTTACCCCTTCTCTAAACTTAATAATAAGTTCAGTTTTTGAATATCTTGGTGTTGGTAGAATAACTTTTTTTGTTTTAATCATTCTTGATTTTGCTTGATTTTCTGTTAATTCAGTATCATTTACTGTACACTCAACAAAGCCTAAACATAGAGTTAAAACAAATAATAATTTTAAGAGTTTCATTGTTTTTCTGTTTATAATTATTTTAGGAAACTTAGTAATATTACTATTTTTAATTTATATTACTATAATTATAGGCTTAAAATTATTAAAATCATTACCCATTTATTTTATTAAATTAATTTATTTTTGAACTTTATTTTAAATTTATGACAGAAAGTGAAAGGTATTTAAATGCTTTATTGAAAGGGAATGAAAAAATAACTGCAGAAATATACACTAAATTTTATAGAAAAGTTAGTTCTTTTATTTTAGCTAATAAAGGAAAGGAAGAAGATGTAGAAGATGTTTTTCATGATGCCTTAATGTACTTAATCGTTGCTCATAAAAAACAAGCCTTAAAAATAAACTCTTTTGAAGGCTATTTTTTCACCATTTGTAAAAACATTTGGAAAACTTCATTAAAAAATAAAAATAAACAGGTAATAAATAATAATGTTTTACCACTAGAAGATAAAGATGATGATTTAAGCTTATTAATTATTCAACAAGAAAGAAGAGATTTATATCGAGATGCTTTTCATAAACTCTCTTCAAATTGTAAAGAAATTTTAGGTAACTATTTTAATGGAATGGGGTATCAAGAATTATTAGAAGAGTTTTCGTATAGTACAATAAATACTATTAGACAACGAGTTTTTAAATGTAAAACTAAGTTGATTTCATTAATAAAAAAAGATCGTCGTTATAATAAACTAAAGTGATGGAAGAAAAAATACAAGAAGAAATTGAACGTTACTTACATAACGAAATGAACATAGAAGAACGTTCTTTTTTTGAGAAAAAAATAAAATCAGATGAATTGCTTAAAGAAGAAGTTTTACTTCAAATTGCAATTCATGAATCTTTTGAAGATCCTAGCATTCAACACAATCAAAATATTTATAACATCGATTTAATTAATGACATTAAACAACAATTAAAGTCAGATGAATTAAGAAAAACTTCAAAGTTTATTAAAGAAAGTACTAAGAAACATAAAAACTCAAATAAAAAAACTATAAAACTAGTAACCAAGTTTATTGCTTCAATAGCTGCAGTTCTTTTAATCTCTTTTATGTTATTTTACAACTCCCAACAAAATTCTCTAAGTTTATATAATGAGTATGCTGATTGGAACAACCTACCTTCTTTAATTGAAAAAGGTGAAAGTAATACTCTTTCAGACTTAGAAATACTGTACAACGCTAAAGAATATAAAAAAATTATTGCGCTTAATATACCTACAAATAAAGCCCCTTATGAATTAATCTACATAGGAACTTCTTATGTCAAGTTAAACGATTTTAAAAATGCTTCTATTACTTTTGACAAATTAATAAACACTAACTCATTAGAAAGCTCAAGGGGGTATTGGTATAAGCTTTTAATTGATTTGAATCAGAATAAATTAACTGATGCTAAAAAAACATTAGCTGTAATCCTTAAAAACAAAGAAAATTATAATTATACGAAAGCTAAAGAGCTCTCAGAGAAAATTAAAAGTATAAAATAGGAGGTTTATTTAATTAATAGTTGATTTTCTAATTGAATAATTAGTTCTTTAGATGCTGGAGTATTTTGTAATTTAAGCTCGTTTATCATTTGTTGAATGGTTTCCTTATCATGCACTTGAGAAGATTCCTCAAGTATAAAAAAACGTTCCTTTTCAGCTAGAGAAAAAAACAAGTTATCTGACCATTGGTTTCTTTCTAAATCAATAACTAAATGAATTCTATCTGTATCTCCTAAATTTGAAACTGAATGTATATAGTTTACGTTTGTATACCAACATTCTCCAACTTTCATATCAACAATTTCATCATCTAATAAAAAAGTTACCTTATTATTAGTAATTATAGGAACATGGATACGAAAACAATCATCTTCATATCCAAGTTTATAATCTCTATGAGGTTTTATTTTTGAGCCTTTTTCTAAGTTTAGTAATCTTACTGAAATTAATGAACTTTTAAAGGTATTTATAACTTCTTTAAGATATGGGCATTCTTTTAAGAAAGGAGTTTCAGTTATTTTTACTTTTTCTATGGACGCATAAATATTATTCTCATCACCATTTTCAGCATATAAAGCTATTGACTTCCAATTTCCTTCATAACCTTTTTTATTAAAATGATCATTCCATTTAGAAGTAACAATTGTTTGTAACTCATTCTGAAGTTTTTCAACATTAAACTGAAAAGGTAATTTTAAAAACCTAACTCCTTTATCTTTTTCCATTATTTATCCTAGCATTTCACTTTTAACTCTAGTAAATTCTTTCATTATATCATCTAATACATCTTTAGCTGGTTTTATTTTATGAATTAATCCTGCTATTTGTCCTATCTCTAATTCGCCTTCCTCTAAATCACCTTCAAACATTCCTCGTTTAGCACGAGCCCTCCCTAATAAATCTTTAATTTCTTCTATTGTAGGGTTCTTCTGATACAGTTCTTGTACTTCATTGTAAAATTTATTCTTTACCAATCGAACAGGAGCTAACTCTTTTAATGTTAAATGAGTACCTCCATCTTTAACCTCAACTATTGTTTCTTTAAATTTATCATGAGCTGATGATTCTGTCGTAGCTGCAAAACGGCTACCTACTTGTACTCCATCAGCACCTAATACCATTGCTGCTAACATACCTCTACCCGATCCTACTCCTCCAGCAGCAATTACAGGGATTTTAACTTGTTCTTTAACCATCGGTATTAATGTAAAAGTAGTTGTTTCTTCACGCCCATTATGACCACCAGCTTCAAACCCTTCACACACCACTGCGTCAACACCAGCAGCTTCAGCTTTTAAAGCAAACTTTACTGAGCTTACAACATGAACAACTGTAATTCCTTTATCTTTTAAAAAATTTGTCCATGTTTTAGGGTTTCCTGCCGAAGTAAAAACAATTTTCACTCCTTCTTCAATAATAATATCCATGATTTTTTCTATATCAGGATATAACATTGGTACATTAACTCCAAAAGGTTTATTTGTAGCTTTCTTACATTTTTGAATGTGCTCTTTTAATACATCAGGGTACATTGAACCTGCACCTATTAATCCTAAACCTCCTGCATTAGAAACTGCTGA
>JBELFC010000052.1:0-19549 GCA_042093175.1 Tenacibaculum sp.
ACTAAAAAACAAAGTAATTATACTTATCAATAGAGTGTAAAGAGGAATTAAACCTACTTAAAAGCTTTAATCTATGTATATAACGTTGTTTTGGTTGGTTAAATAAGTAAAGAAGATAATAATACGTGTAATTAATGTAACAATAGAAAAGACTAGTTTATTAATAAGTAATATATCAACAAGTATTTAATCTTATGAGATGAATTATTCACAATGAAAATAGCAAAGAATATTAGTATAACCAATAATTTACAAATGTAATTAAATAGAAGAGCAACAGAATTAATTAAAATACTACTTATTTTAATAACTTTCTTAACTACGAATGTTGAAATAATTTTTATGACTATAATGTAGTAAAAACCTATTTATATACTTATATTTTATCTATATTGACTATTAATTACTTATTCTATACAATATAATTGCTTTTATTATTTAGTGACTACGTTTATTACGAGGTATAAACAAACACATTGTTTACAATTGTAAACTACTTAATGAAGGTTAACGTAAAATTAGTTTTACCCACAGCTGATGAAAATTGAATAATTCCGTTGTGAGATTCTATAATACTTTTACTTAAAGTAAGTCCAATACCAGATCCATCTTTGCGTGTTGTAAAATAGGGAACAAATATATTATCTTTAATTTCTGAAGAAATACCAATACCATTATCAACTATTGACAAATGTGTACGATTTTTATCTGCAAAAATTGAAATGACTATTTTTGGGAGTTCTATATTTTCAAAAGCATATAAACAGTTTGATAGTAAATTAACAATAACCTGTTCTATTTGTTTTTTATCTGCATTAATTATAAACTCAGATTTAATAATGAATTCAACTTCAACATTCTTTAATATAAATTCTTGATAAAAAAGCTTTAAAGTGTTTTTTACAAGTTCAGTTAAATTAAGTCTTTCCTTTTGAGGTAAAGGTAATTCTGCTAATTTTCTGTAGGTATCAACAAAAGAAGTTAAATGCTTAGAACGTCTATTTATAATTTCTAATCCTTGAGATAATTCATCAATAGTATCTTCATCCGGAGAGTCTTCTTGTAATAGAGATCCTAAATTTTCTGCTAAACTACTAATAGGAGTAATGGTATTAATAATTTCATGAGACATTACGTTCATTAATTTATACCAAGCTTCTTTTTCTTTTTTATCAATTAATTGTTGAATAGTTTCTAAAGAAACAATTAAATATTCATATTCATTTGTTTGAGTAACTGATGTTTTTAAGAAAAAAGTTTCTTTTTCTTCGTTAATAGTTAAAACTACTGTATGTCTATGTTGTTTCCAATCTGAAATATGAGTAAGAAGTTTTCCTAATTTACTTTTTAATAAACTCCATTTATAAAATTTAGGGATTCTTAGAAATTTACTAAACGTAGTATTTAACTGAAAAACTTCAATTGAATCGTACTTATCTTTTCTTAAAATAAGTATACCAATATTTAAACTTTCAATTATATTAGTAAGTATAAGTTGCTCTGAAGTTTTTTGAATATTCTGTTTTCTATGTTTTTCTAATAATAATGCTGTTTTATTGTATAATGAATTTTTTCTTTTCTCTTTAGATATAGAATTTGAATAATCATCATATAATAAACAATCTATAGATTTTTCAACATCTGAAAATATTTTATTCAGATAATTAAGAAATAAAAAAAACTGAAAAAATAGCAACAAAGTAAAACCTATGGTATTAATAAAGTATCCATTTGTATAACTGCTAAAAATAATAACGCTATTAAAAATTAATAAAGTAATCCTTATACTAATTTGATAATACTGAGGTTTTCCCATTGTTTTATAATTGATGTTTTTCTAAACGTCTATATAAAGCAGCTCTTGTTAATCCTAATTCCTTGGCTGCTCTTGAAATATTTCCTTGATGTTTTTGTAAAGCTTGTTGTATTAAGAGCTTTTCTGTTTCTTCTAAATTTAAGTTATCAGTTAAAGAATTTGTTACTTTTTTTGTTGAAAAATGTAAATCTTCTAACTGAATTTTAGTGTTATCAGTGATAATAATTGCCCTTTCAATAATGTGTTCAATTTCTCTGATGTTACCAGGCCAATGATATTGGTTAAGTGCATTAAGTGCTTCTTTAGAAAAACCTTGAATTTTCTTTCGGTATTTCTGATTTAGTTTATGTAAAAAGTGAGTGGTTAACAACTCTACATCTTCTTTTCTATCCCTAAGTGGCGGTAAGTTTAACTCTATTGTATTTATTCTAAATAATAAATCTTGTCTAAAAGTTTGTTCATCAACCATTTCATGTACTGGAGCATTTGTAGCACAAATAATTCGTACATCAATAGCACGTTCTTTTCCTTCGCCTAAACGAGTTATTTTTCTGTTTTGAACAACAGTTAGTAGTTTTGATTGTAAATGCATTGGTAAATTACCAATCTCATCTAAAAAGATAGTACCTCCTTTTGCCAATTCAAAACGACCAATAGAATCTTTATTTGCATCAGTAAATGCTCCTTTTACATAACCAAACAACTCACTTTCAAATAAGTTTTCATTTAAAGATCCTAAATCTACATGGATAAAAGGGTGATTTTTACGAGCAGATTGAAGATGTATTTCTTTAGCAAATACATATTTTCCTGTTCCATTTTCTCCTAATATTAAAATATTGGCATCAGTAGGAGCTACTTTTTGAACTAGCTTTATAGCAGATTGCATAGCAGGAGAATTTCCTATAATATGTTCTGTTTGTTTATGAAAATCTTTATCGTTTTGTTTTTGAACCGTTTGTAATTGAGTTGTTTTCCTCTTTGAGCGAGCTAATTCAACACCTGCATTTACAACACCATATAGTTTTTCAGTATTCCAAGGTTTTAAAATAAAATCAGTAGCACCTTTTTTAATAGCATCAACAGCTAAGTTTACACTACCAAAAGCTGTCATTAAAATAACTGTTGTTTCAGGACTCAACTCTTTAATGTGTTGCAGCCAGTATAAACCTTCTTTACCATCTTCAAAACCTATTCTATAATTCATGTCTAATAAAACAACATCAATTGTATAAGTAGTTAAATGGTTACTTATCTTTTTAGGATTGTTCTCTTTTATAATTTCAGAAAAATATTTTTTTAAACTAATTCTCGCTGAAAATAGAATATCGTCATCATCATCAACAATTAATATGGTGGCATCTTTTTTTCTCATACTACATAATTACGTATTTGAATGAATATGAACAAATAAATGTTCGATAATGAACATGGTATTTCTATAATAAAACTTAAATGTCTGTTTTTTAGCGTTTTAAAATATTGTTTTCTAGTGGCATATTTCTGGCATAATGTATATCAAACGAACTTAAAATTATGGATAAGCAAATAAAAACAAAAAATAAAAAAACGAAAAAAATGTTGCTTTGGTTATTACCACTAGTATTATTAGCAGGAATTACATTTATGAATCTAACTCGTAAAAATCAAGTTAATATAAAAAGAGACTCATTAAGCATAAGAGAAGTAATTAAAGGTGATTTTGAAGATGTACTTTTATTTAACAGTACTATTGAACCTAAAACTTCTGTTTTAATTAATGTAATTCAAGGAGGTTCAGTTTCTGAAATTTTTGTTGAAAGCGGACAAATGATTAAAAAGGGAACACCTCTTTTAAAAGTGTATAATCCAAATGCTGAATTAAACTATTTGACCCAAGAGACAGCAATCGTTGAACAAATTAATAATTTGAGAAACATTAGAGTTAATATAACTAATCAACAGTTAAACTTAGATCAGCAGTTATTGAGAATTAATAATGATTTTAGAAATGCAAAACGACAATATAATTTAGATACTATATTATATAAAAAAGGAGTAGTAGCAAAAAATGAATACCAAAAATCGGTTCAAGAATACACTTTTCAAAAAGAACGAAGTGGAGTAATTAAGAAGAGTGTAGGTGAAGAGAAAAAAAACAGGGATATTCAATTAGCAAGAATAAATTCTTCAATAGCTAACATGCAAAAAAGCTTAAATTTACTTAGAAAAAATAAAGAGAATTTTATTGTTAAAGCTCCAGTTGATGGCTTCTTATCTTCGTTTAATCCTATTTTAGGAGAAAGTTATACACAAGGCCAATTTGTTGGAAAGGTAGATGTATTAAATGGTTATAAATTAGTAGCTAAAGTAGATGAGTATTATATATCAAAACTTAATGAAGGAGTTAAAGGAAATGTTAGTGTTAATAAAGAAACATATGCTATTAATTTAGCAAAAATTTATTCTGAAGTAGTTAATGGGAGGTTTACAGTTGAATTAAAGTTTGATAAAGATTCTTTAACTAACGATTTAAAAAGAGGAATGTCATTAAAAAGTAAATTATTCCTTTCAAATAATAGTAAAGCTTTATTAATATCTAAAGGTCAATTTTATCAAAACACAAACGGTAAATGGGCTTTTGTATTGAGATCGGATAATAAAGCTGTAAAAAGAAAAATTATAATAGGAAGAGAAAACCCTTTTTATTATGAAGTTTTAGGCGGTTTAAAAGAAGGAGATAGAATAATTACATCTAGTTATGATGCTTTTAAAGATGTAGAAGAGGTTAATGTTCAGTAGTAATTATTATTAAGTATTGATAGTTAGTTAAAAAGACAATAAAAAATTAAAAAATATATTATGATTAAAATAACAAATTTAGTAAAAGTATACAGAACAGAAGAGGTAGAAACAACAGCTTTAAATAAATTAAGTTTAGAGGTTAAAGAAGGTGAGTTTGTTTCAATTATGGGAGCTTCAGGTTGTGGAAAATCTACTTTATTAAATATAATAGGACTATTAGACGCACCTAATGATGGTAGCTATGTGTTTGATAATACAGAGGTTGTGAATTTTAATGAAAGAGAAAGAGCTGGGTTACGAAAGGCAAATATTGGTTTTATTTTTCAGAATTTTAATTTAATTGATGAATTAACAGTTTTTGAAAATGTAGAATTGCCATTGATTTATAATAAAGTAAAAGCATCAGAAAGAAAAAAACGTGTCAATGAAATTTTAGAAAGAATTGGTATTGCTCATAGGGCAAAACACTTTCCATTACAACTATCAGGAGGTCAACAACAAAGAGTAGCAGTTGCTAGAGCTTTAGTAACAAATCCAAAATTAATTTTAGCTGATGAACCAACAGGTAACTTAGATAGTAAAAGTGGAAATGATGTGATGGAGTTATTAACAGAATTGCACGCATCAGGAGCTACTATAGTTATGGTAACACATTCTTCATATGATGCACAATTTTCAACAAGAATAATCACTTTGAAAGATGGTGAGATTATTTCTCAAAAAGAAAATGAACATAAAGTAGATGTTTTAGTACAGTAGTCTAATATTTTGAAAATCAACTTATAATGAAAAAATCAAACATACTTATATTAATAATAATTGTTCTTTTGACTTCTTGTAAAAAAGAACAAGAATCAACTCAAAATACTGAGCATAATTTTTTAAATACTGCAATAGAGAGTTATTTAAAAGATCAAAAAAACATCCATGAAATTCCTGGTTTTGCGCTAGCAGTTATAAAAAATAATGAAACAATTTACAAAGGATACTTTGGAGTTGAAAATATGGAAACTAATAAAAAAGTTGATTCATCAACAATTTTTCCTGTGTTTTCTGTTACTAAGTTAATTGCAGCCACAACGATTTTTAAATTAATAGAAGAAGGAAAATTGACATTAGAAGATACTATAGGACAGTATATAGACGATTTACCTTTAACGTGGCAAAGTGTTACCATAGCTAACTTATTAACTCATTCTTCTGGTTTACCTGATTTCTTTTATAATAATAAAGAACTTACTGATGACGATATGTTTTCATTGATAAAACAAAAAGAATTACTATTTATTCAAGGAAGTCAATGGAAATATACTCAAACGAATTATTGGTTTTTAGCAAAAATAATACATAAAGTTACCAATATTCCTTTTGATTCTTATGTGTTAAACACTCAATTTGAAAATGCAAAAAACCCTGTTTTCTTTTCAATGGATTTTAAAAATCGTGTTAAAAATCGTGTATTGGAGTATATGTATAATAATGAAACGAATCAACAAGAAGCAGATGAAGTTTTGTTTAAAGGAAAAAGGGGAGATGCCGCTGGCGGATTAAATATTAGTTTAGATGATTTTATCTCATGGAACCAAAATTTTGATAAGAATTCTTTCATAAATCCTACTACAAAAGAAAAAATGTGGCAGCCTTTTAAATATAATAATCCTGAAGATGAGTTTTTACATGGTTGGGGACTTTATAACTTAAATAATATAGATTCTTATGGTTTTACAGGTGGACTTAAAACTGGTTTTAGAAAATTTATTAAAAATGATATGACTATCATATTTTTATCTAACGGATTTAAATATTATCCAACTCATAATATTATAATTGATCATATAGCTGGAATGGTAGATGAGAACTTATTGGATAAAGGTTCTTTGATTAATGAAAAATTATCTAATATATTTTTAAAAGAGACTATAGAAAAAGCAATACTTGAGTTTAAAAAGGTTAAAACAGCAAACCCAAATATAAATTTAGAAAGTGCTTTAAATCGTATTGGATATGTTTTTTTAAGAGGCAATAATCTAGAAAAAGCAATTACAGTTTTTAAATTAAATACTCAAGAATATCCAACATCAGGTAATGTATTTGATAGTTTAGGAGAAGCGTATTTTGTTTCTGAAATGTACAAACTATCCAAAGAAAACTATAAGAAGTCATTAGTATTAGATCCAAAGAATGAAAATGCTAAAGAGATGTTAGAAAAAATAGAAAAATTAACTACTAAAAGCTAAAATTATGTTACAAACGTGGTTTAAAATATTCTTTAGAAATCAACAAAAAAACTGGTTAAACATTTTAATAAATGTATCTGGACTTACATTAGGTTTAGCAGGGTTATTAATTATTTTGTTATACTTAAATGAAGAAAATAGTTACAATCAATGGAACCCAAATAAAAATAACATTTACAGAGTAAATGTAAAACATAGAGCAAATGGAACTTGGCATGTTGCAACTGCAGGACAATATCACTTGTACAAAAGTGATATTCCTGAAGTAGAAGAAACATTAATGATTGATAATGATTATAGAAGTAGAGTTGTTATTCACGAAAATTTAAATGAATTCACGAAAAAGGTTGTATATAGTGAACCTCAGTTTTTTAGTTTTTTTCCTTTTGATATATTGAAAGGAAGCACACAAAAATTTGAAGAAAGCAGAAGACATTTAGCACTTTCAGAAGCTTTTGCAAAACGTCTTTTTAAAGAAGTTAAAGCAATTGGAAAAATTGTTAAAATTGGAGAGATTGATTATACAATAACAACAATTTTTAAAGTACAAGGGAATTCACATGTAGAGCCAGATATGATTGTACCTTTTGAAGAACCTTATGAAGTAAATTGGGGAAATCACAACAATGAAGTTTTTTGTAAAATAAAGGAAAATACTGATTTAGTAGCCTTGAAAGAAAAAATGGATACTATTTTAATAGAAAAAGCATACACAAAAGAAGCAGAAGAAGGAGGTGTCTCTTTAGAAGTTTATGAAGAACGTTTTGGCTTTAGAGAAGTTGTATTAGATCAATTAGATACTATTTATTTACACAATACTGCTAAACGAGCTGGTCCAAGTGGAACAGGAAACTATCAATTATTAGTAATTTTATTAGGCTTATCTATTTTACTAATTGTTATTTCTTGTGTGAATTTTATCAACTTATCTATTGCAACAGCAACACAAAGATCAAAAGAAATAGGCGTAAAAAAAACATTAGGTTCTTCAAAAAAACAATTGATGATTCAATATGTTTTAGAGATTGTTCTTCAGGGTATTATATCATATATTTTATCATTAATTCTTGTAGAACTAGTATTACCATATTTTAATGAGTTTGTTGGAAAAGATATTTCAATACTTCAAATGTCTACTATAGGTATGCTGTTTTTAATTATGTTTTTAGTGTCTTTATTAGTTGGAATTATTCCAGCAATTTACATCGCCAATTTTAAAGCTGTAGAAGTATTAAAAGGAAATGTGTCTAAAACCAAAAGAGGAAATTTAGCACGTAATATAATGTTAGGAATTCAATTTTTAATTTCTGGATTTTTTATCATCAGTATTTTTGTAATCAATTACCAAATACAGTTTATGATGAATAAAGATTTAGGTTTTTCTAAAGAATCAACTTTATCCGTAGATGTTTATAATATAGGTGAAGGTCAGTTTAAGAAGTATAAATTAGCTAAAGATGTGCTTTCTAAAAATGAAAACATTATTGATGTAAGTACCAGTATGTTTATTCCTGGTGAAGGATTTGTAAACGGAACAGATTTTAGATATACAGAAAAAAATATTAGCTTTAATAGTGCTTCTAATTTAGTAGATTTAAATTATATAGATTTTGCAAAAATTAAAGTATTAAAAGGTAGAGGGTTTTCTGAAAAATTTGCTTCAGATACTATTACAGGTATTGTTATTAATGAAACTGTGGCAAAAAGAATGGGAGTTTATAATGATCCAATAGGTAAAAAAGTAAGGATAGGTTGGATGAATGATGATCGAGCAGATTTAGAGGTGATTGGTATGATACAAGATTATCATTTTGATGGTTTTGACACAGAAATATCACCAATGTTTATGGTTTCTTGGCAAACTTTTGAATTTACCAGAAATTGGTTACCATCAATTCAGTTTAAAGTTAAAACTGATAATATTGATAAAACAATTGAAGAAATAGAGTCGTTTTGGCGAGCAAACGTTGATACAAAGTATCCGTTTAATTATGAATTTTTAGATCAGAAATTTGCTAAAACATACGAAAAGTATAAAAAACAGCAAACCATGTTTTTAATATTATCAATTATCGTAGTAATTATAGCTTTATTAGGCCTTTTTGCTTTGGCAACACTAACAATACAACAACGCTTAAAAGAAGTAGCAATACGTAAAACCTTAGGAGCGTCGGTAAAAGAAATTATGTTTCAGCTAATAAAAAGCTTCCTTAAAATAACAGTTGTAGCTTCTTTATTTCTTATTCCTTTTGCTTATTATTTTATGCAAAATTGGTTAGGTAATTTTGCTTACAAGATAGATATGCCTTTATTACCTTATTTAATTACACCTATTATATTAGTAACTTTAGTTTTTATAGTTGTAGGTTTAAAAGCATACAACGCTACAAAAGTAGATTTAATAAAATATTTAAAATTCGAGTAAAATGAAAAAAATGTATTTAAAATCAATATTTACTATACTAACGTTATTGGTATTAATAGGTTACAACACTAAAATTAATGCTCAAGATAAAGTGATTACAGTAGAAGAATTTAATAAGGTACTTATTAGTCCTCATATTCAAGTTACTTTTAAAGAAGGAAAGAAAGAATCAATATATATTGAGGAAAATAAAGAACGTAAAGAAATATTAAATATAAAAGTTAAAAACAAAAAGCTTCATTTATATTTAGAAGGTGCAAAAATTTCTTCACCTACAAAAAAAATAAAGGTAAATGGATATTTTCAAAAAGTACCTATATATAAAGGAACAATTGTTAAAGCTGTTATAACCTATAAAAGAGTAACTGATTTTTCTTTTAGAGGAGAACAAAGGTTTGTTTTTAAAACCGATTTAAATCAAAAAGAATGTAATTTAAATATTAAAGGAGAATCAGAGGTTATTATTAATTCAGTTAAATTAGATAGATTAAAATTGTCGATATACGGAGAAAGTTATATAAATATTAAAAAAGGAATTGTAAAAAAACAAAAAATAACTGCTTATGGAGCCAGTAAAGTTGTTTCTAATGAAATAAAAGCTAAAGAAGTAAAAATAACTGCTTATGGAGACGGTGTTTATCAACTTAGTGCTTCTGAAAAAATAAAAGTGTCTTCTTATGGAGAAGCTACTATAACATACAAAGGAAAAGCAAAGCTTAAAAAAGGAATAATAATAGGTGAATCAACAATAGAAAATATAAATTAAGAAATATTTTTTTAACTAAAAGAGGCATTTTAAAAAGTGCCTCTTTTTATTTTAAAATAAAAAATAGTTGTAAATTGTACGCCTTTTTTAATTTAACTACTATGAAAAATATATGCGGTTTAGATTTTGGTACATCTAATACTATTAGCACAGTATATAAAGATAACACAACTATTATGGTTCCTTTTGAAGGAAATATTAAATCGTTACCAAGCTGTGTGTTTTTCCCTTTTGAAGAAATCGAAAAACCTATTTATGGAAATTTAGCTACCGATACATATGTGAATAATGGTTATGGTAGGTATATGAAAAGTTTTAAGAGAATATTAGGTACGTCATTTTTTGAAAAAGGAACAAACTTAAAACCTGGGACTACTATTTTTTTTCACGATATTATTGTTGATTATTTAAAGTATATTAAAAATAAAACAGAAGAATTTACAGGTAGAGAAACTGATTATGTAGTTGTAGGAAAACCTGTTCGTTTATCTGAAGAAAATAATGAATCCAATTCAGGAATATCTCAATTAGAATCTATTTTAAAACATGTAGGTTATAAAAATTATTCTTTTTTAGAAGAACCCATAGCTGCTGCATATTACCATAAAAAAAGGTTGAAAGATAATTCATTGGCTATCGTAGCTGATTTGGGTGGGGGAACATGTGATTTTACTGTGGTTGAAATTAATGATAATAAAAAGGATTTAAATATTTTATCAACATCAGGTGTTTCTTTAGGAGGAACTGATATTGATAGTTATTTTGCGTTAAAAGCATTCTTTCCTGAGTTGGGTTATAAAAGTCCTGATAAATTTAAAGGATTACGATTACCAGATACTCCTTTTAGGTATGCTTCTGATTGGAATAAAATTACAACTTCATTGTACACGTTAAAAACTGAAATGCTAGTAAAAAAAATGGTGAACAATGCAAAATATAAAGAGAGAGTTATTCAACTTCAAAAGTTAATAAAAGATAAAAATGCACACTCTTTACTTGAACAAATAGAAATTACCAAAATAAAATTATCAGAAAAATCAAATATAGATTTTAATAGTAAGTTTATGCCTAATTCAATAAACTTAAATATAACTAAAAATGTTTTAGAAAATTCAATTGAAAATATTGTAAGTAAAATTCTAAATACATCTAACGATTGTTGTATTAAGGCTGGAGTAAAAAAAGAAGCCATTAATTATCTTATTTTAACTGGAGGAACTAGTAAAATGCCTTTAATAAAAGAATTATTCAAAAAAACTTTTTTTAACGCTCAATTGATAGAAGAGAATTCTATGGATTCAGTTGCAATGGGGCTATTAGAAAAAGCAAAAAAAGACTTAAATTTAATCTAATTTATTGGTAGTTATTTTAACAATACTTTTTTACAAGAAGAATTAGTAAAGTATTTTAAAGTTTGAGTAAATTCTTAGGTTAAAAAAGTATAATTTTGTTTTAGGTTCTCTTTGGCATTTTAATTGCTTATAGAAGTCATCTAAACTATACTTTTATGAAAAAAACGATACTATTATTACTTTTTTACTCAATTATCATAGCTTGTAGTAGTGTTAAATCTACACAAGAAGCAATAAATAAAGGTAATTATGATAAAGCAATTAATTTATCTTTAAAAAAGTTAACAAGTAATAAAAATAAAGAAAAATATCAACCTTATGTTTTTATGCTTCAAGAAGCATTTAAAAAAGTTTCTGAAAGAGAATTGTCTAAAATAGATTTTTTAAGAAAAGAAGAAAACCCTGAAAACCTAGAAAGGATATATAATTTATATCTCTCTTTAAATAATAGACAAGAAAGAATAAAGCCTTTACTTCCTTTAAAAAATTTATCAAAAGGTAGAAACGCTATTTTTAGCCTTAATGATTATAATAATGATATAATAAACGCAAAAAACGATCTTTCAGAATATTTATATAATAAGTCTAAAGCTGTATTCTCATCAAAAAATAAAGAAGATTATAGAAGAGTGTATGAAGATCTTGAATATTTAGATAAAATTAGTCCTAACTATAAAGATGTTAGAAAGCTTCAAGAAGAAGCTCATAATATTGGAACTGATTTTGTTTTAGTTTCATTAGAAAATAAGACCGATAAAGTAATTCCACAAAGACTAGAAAAGGATTTACTAAATTTTGATACTTATGGCTTAAATGATTTTTGGACTATTTACCATAGTAAAGAAAGTAACAGAGTTAATTATGATTTTACCTTGAAACTTGTTTTTAGAGATATAAGAATATCACCTGAGCAAGTACACGAAAAAGAAATAATTAAAGAAAAAAGAATTAAAGACGGATTTAAATATTTATTAGATTCAAGTGGGAATCAAGTTAAAGATAGTTTAGGTAATAAAATTAAAGTAGATAAGTTTATAAAAGCCAATTGTCATTTTTATCAGTTTACTCAATCAAAGTCAGCCCAAGTAGTAGGTATGGTTCAATATTTTGATAATTATTCAAAACAACGAATTCAAAATTTTCCTTTAGAAAGTGAATTTATTTTTGAGCATAGGTACGCAACATACAGAGGAGATAAAAGAGCTTTAGGTAGAAGTTATTTAGATTTATTGTCATTAAGAGCTGTTAATTTCCCAAGTAATGAACAGATGGTTTATGATGTAGGAAGAGACGTAAAAGAGAAACTAAAATATATAATTACTAGAAATAAGTTTAGAAAATAAATTTAAAAGCGCAAATACTAATTAGTATTTGCGCTTTTAAATTTTACTTTTAAGTTTTCAGGATGAACTGTAAAAGCAAAGTTTTCTTGTATATCAGTAGGCTTTCCTTCTAAACTAATATCAAATTGTTTGCAAATACTAGAAATAGCAGTAGCCATTTCTATTAAAGATAAATGCATCCCAGGGCAAAGTCTAGAACCTCCTCCAAAAGCTTTAACAGCTTTTGGCGTATGATTTTGATAAGGACATTCAGATTTAATCCATCTGCTAGGTGAAAAATTTTCAGGATTAGTAAAATTCTCTTCTTGCATTGAAGTAAAACTATTTTGTAGTATAATACTTGTATCTTCAGGTATAAATAAGTTTTTTATGGTCAGGTTTTTATTTGCCTGAAAAAACAATATAGGTGTTGTAGGCTTTAATCTAATAGCTTCTTGTATAACAGCATTTGTGTATTTTAAAGAAGTAATTTGATCATAATTTTCTGGTGTTGAAGTATTATAGGTATTATTAGCTTCCTCTCTAATTTTTTGAACAATTTCAGGATGTTGACCTAAATAAAATAAAGTCCATGCTAAGGTATTAGAAGTAGTATCTTCACCAGCTAAAAGCATTGCTATTACATTGCCATACAGTGTTTTTTCATCAAAAACAGTATCTTCTTTTTCACCTTCAATTAATAAGGCTTCTAAAAAATTTGAAGGATTATCCCGTAATTCTTGATTATTTTTTAACCTATTTTTAGCATCTTTAATAAAGTCGTAAACAATTTTTTCAATTGATTTAAGTGAGGTTTTAAGTTGTTTATCTTTTTTAGAAGGGAAAAATCGCCATATAGGAAAAGGGGCAGTTATTCTATCATTTATCATAGGAAAAATAAGTTCTAAATGATTTTGAAAACTATCCTTCTTATTATTAATTGTATTTAATTTATATCCAAAAGCTATTTCAGTAGTAACATCAATAGTAAAAGCTATGAAATCATTTAAAATTTCAATGGATTGATTTGATGTTGTGTATGTATTAATTTTAGAAAGTAAATTCTGTGTTTTTTCTTGAATAATAGGGTAGTAGCCTTTAACTTTTTTTACATTTAAGGCTTCTGTAACTGGCTTACGTTGTTTTTTCCAATGCTCTCCTTCAGCATTAAAAACTGTATGAAATCCCATTTCAACAAAAACTTCATCAATTTTGGAAAGGCGTCTGAAATTTTCAGGCCTTTGTTTTAAAACAGCATTATTAACTTCTAAGTCAGCAGAGACAAGAACTTTTAAGGGACCTAGTTTTATAGTGTAAAGATTACCAAAATCTTTTGCCCATTTTTCTAAAATTCTGTGTTTGTTTTTTTTCTTAAAATCTTTTAAGTTACCTAATAAAAAACTCCCTTTAGGAGTTTTTAAATCACTTAAATTGATAATTGACTCATTAGTTGTTTCCATAATTTATTTTAAAAACTAGTACAATATACTATAAAGAAAAGGATCAATTTATATTTTTATAATTTAAATAATTATTAAAATATTACAATAGAAAAGTTTAAGGAATAATTTAATTTTTTTAACTAAAAAAAGGTACATATAAATGTACCTTTTCAATCTTTTTAATACCATTAATCTAACCCTTCTAAAAGATTAATATCTATTAGTATACAAAAGTATTATGATTTAGTCTTACACTATGTAACATTTGTTACATAAGGGTGATAATTAACAATTATTTATGTTTTCTTTAACTAATTAATTTTAATTTCAAAGATGTGTATAAGTTTTAAACTATGCCATCAGAATTATTTTTACTCAATTCTTTTATTATCGCATAATATGGAAAAATAAAAGCCTTTTGGAATTTCCAAAAGGCTTTGTTTTATTGAAATATATTATTTTTTATTTTCAATCCATTTCCTAGCATTTACAAATGCTTCTAACCATGGAGATACTTCATCTTGTCTATCTAAAGGGTAATTTGCCCAGTTCCATTGGAATGTTGAACGTTCAATATGTGGCATAGTAACTAAATGACGACCACTAGCGTCACACATCATTGCTGTATTATAGTCGGAACCATTAGGATTATTAGGGTATCCTTCATATCCATATTTAGCTACAATATGATAATTCTCTTCAGTTTCAGGTAAGTTAAATTTACCTTCACCATGAGAAATCCATACACCAAGTTCAGAACCAGCTAAAGAAGATAACATCACAGAATTGTTTTCTTGTATTTTAACAGATGTAAAAGAACTTTCATGCTTTTTTGAATCATTATGAATTAGTTTACCGTGTACTTTATGATCAGGGTTAACTAAGTCTAATTCCATCCATAATTGAGCTCCATTACAAATACCAACAGATAAAGTATCTTTTCTACTAAAGAAGTTCTTTAAAGCTGTATTTGCTTTTTCATTATATAAAAATGCTCCAGCCCAACCTTTAGCAGAACCTAAAACATCTGAATTTGAGAAACCACCAACTGCTCCTATAAATTGAATACCTTCAAGGTTTTCACGACCAGAAATTAAATCGGTCATATGGATATCTTTAACATCAAAGCCTGCTAAATACATAGCATTTGCCATTTCACGTTCAGAGTTAGATCCTTTTTCACGTATAATAGCAGCTATAGGTTTTTTTGTTGTACTATTTTTTAAATCAACAACATCTTCAAGTTTGCCTGTAAAATGTTTAGGGAAAGTGTATTGTAATGGTTGATTTTTATAGTTGTCAAAACGGTTTTTAGCTAAGCCATTAGCAGTTTGCTTATTATCTAATAAATATGATGTTTTATACCAAGTATCTCTTAATTCAGAAATAGATAGAGCAAAAACATCAGTTCCATTTTTAATATTTAATCTATCAGATTCAGTTACTGAAC
The DNA here is from genome assembly GCA_042093175.1 of Tenacibaculum sp. Lineage (GTDB taxonomy): Bacteria > Bacteroidota > Bacteroidia > Flavobacteriales > Flavobacteriaceae > Polaribacter. The sequence goes on from JBELFC010000052.1 coordinate 15,595, forward strand.
CAATATTAAAGAACTCTATATTATTTTCAGCTAATACTTTTTCTACAGAAGAGTCAATAGATTGAAATACGATACCTGAGTTTTCAGCAAATAAAAGTTTAATACTATCATTTTCACTTAAAGAAGATACATCTAAATTAGCTCCAATATTAACATTTGCAAAACACAATTCAAGTAATGTAGTTATTAAACCGCCAGATGCGACATCGTGACCTGCAACAATTTTACCTTCTTTAATTAAATTTTGAATAACATTAAATGTAGATTTAAAGAATTCATTATTGGTAATAGTAGGAGTAGAGTTCCCTATTTTATTTACAACTTGAGCAAATGAACTACCTCCTAATTTAAAAGAATCTTGAGATAAGTTAATATAATAGATATTTCCTTTGTTAGCTTGTAAAACAGGTTCAACTACTTTGGTAATATCATTACAGTTTGCACCTGCAGAAATTACTACTGTACCAGGAGAAATTACTTCTTCATTAGGGTATTTCTGTTTCATTGATAAAGAATCCTTTCCGGTAGGAACATTAATACCTAGATCAATAGAAAACTCAGAAATAGCTTTTACAGCTTTATACAAACGAGCATCTTCACCTTCATTTTTACAAGGCCACATCCAGTTTGCAGATAATGAAACTGATTGCAAACCATCTTTTAACGGAGCCCAAACAATATTTGTTAAAGCTTCAGCTATTGAATTTTTACTACCTGCTTCTGGATTTATTAATCCAGAAATAGGAGAATGACCGATAGATGTAGCAACCCCTTCTTTACCTTTATAATCTAAGGCCATTACACCAACATTGTTTAAAGGAATTTGTAAAGAACCTACACATTGCTGTTTTGCTACTTTACCTCCAACACAACGGTCTACTTTATTAGTTAACCAATCTTTACAAGCTACAGCTTCTAACTGTAAAACTTGAGTTAAATAAGATTGGAAATTTTCTTTTGAATAATTTAATTCTTCATAATTACGAATAATAGTTTTATCATTCATAATTGTTTTAGGAGAACTACCAAACATATCTTCTAAAGCTAAATCCATTGGCTTATTACCATTAGTTTTAGATTCAAAAGTAAAACGATCATTACCTGTAACATCACCAACTGTGTACATTGGTGAACGTTCACGGTCGGCTATTTTATTTAGATTTTCAATATGTTCTTCAGCAATAACCAATCCCATACGTTCTTGAGACTCATTACCAATAATTTCTTTATTTGATAGGGTAGGGTCACCAACAGGAAGTTTGTCTAAATCTATTTTACCACCAGTATCTTCTACCAATTCTGATAAGCAATTTAAATGCCCTCCAGCACCATGATCATGAATAGATACAATAAAGTTCTCATCACTTTCAACCATTCCACGAACAGCATTTGCAGCACGTTTTTGCATTTCAGGATTAGAACGTTGTACGGCGTTTAATTCTATTCCTGAAGCAAATTCACCTGTATCAGCAGAAGAAACAGCAGCTCCTCCCATACCTATACGATAATTTTCACCACCAAGAATAACTATTTTGTCTCCCTCTTTTGGGGTATCTTTTAATGCTTGTTCATTTTTCCCATAACCAATACCTCCAGCTTGCATAATAACTTTATCGAACCCTAGCTTTCGAGCTTCCTCTTCATGTTCAAAAGTTAATACTGAACCACAAATTAATGGTTGTCCAAATTTATTACCAAAATCAGATGCACCATTAGATGCTTTGATTAAAATATCCATTGGAGTTTGGTATAACCATTTGCGTTCATTCATTGCTTGTTCCCATGGACGATTTTCTTCTAAACGAGAATAAGAAGTCATATAAACAGCTGTTCCAGCTAAAGGTAAAGATCCTTTTCCTCCGGCTAGTCTATCTCTAATTTCACCACCAGCTCCGGTTGCAGCACCGTTAAATGGTTCAACTGTAGTAGGGAAATTATGAGTTTCTGCTTTTAATGAAATTACAGAATCGAACTCAGTTGTTTGATAAAAATCTGGTTTATCAGCACTTTTAGGGGCAAATTGTTCAACTTTTGGACCTTTTACAAATGCTACGTTGTCTTTATAAGCAGAAACAATATCATTAGGATGTTGTTTTGATGTTTCTTTGATTAACTTGAATAAAGAAGTAGGCATTTCTTCCCCATCAATAACAAAAGTACCATTGAATATTTTATGGCGACAGTGTTCTGAATTTACTTGTGAAAATCCAAAAACTTCAGAGTCAGTTAATTTTCTTCCAATTTTAACAGCTACACTTTCTAAATATTCAACCTCTTCAATACTTAAAGCTAAACCTTCTTGTTTATTATAGGCGTTAATATCTTCGATTTCTATAATAGGTTCTGGTTGAATATCAATAGTAAAGGTTTCTTGATGTAAACCATTGAACTTTTGAGAAATCATAGGGTCAAAGTCTGAAAAATCAGTAGAAACAGCTTCAAATTCTTCTATTCTTAATATCCCAGTTATCCCCATGTTTTGAGTAATTTCAACAGCATTAGTACTCCAAGGAGTAATCATAGCTGCTCTTGGACCAACAAAAAAGGCGTCAAGAGACGCCGTATTTATTTTAGATTGGTTGCCAAATAACCAAGTAAGTTTTGAAGTTGTTTCTGTAGTTAATTCTTCTGTTGTTTGAACAGCAAAAATTTTACCGTTTACGTTTCCAAAGAAATGAATCATTATCTAGTTGTATTTGTGTGTGTGTTTAAAGGGCGTAAATTTACTTTATTTAACTGAATTAAGCACATAAAAAAAGCAGTAAAATTTTACTGCTTTAAATCTGTTTTTTCAGGTATTCTATTTCGTTCTATCTTACCTTTTTTAAGGGCTTTATAATTTTCGTAACAATTTAAAACAGCTTCAATTAGTTGTAAATCACTTGCTTTTTTTATAAAATACTCGGAATAGTCACAGTCAGAAAGTAGTTTGTTTAACTCTGAACGATCCATTTCTAAATATTCCATCATTACTTCTCTATCAAACTTTCCGGCCAGCATTTTACGTAAATCATCCTCTTTTTTAAGCTTTTGAAGCTTTTTTAATTGTTTAGGTTTTTTTCCAAATAAATTATAAACTAGATCTACTGGGTTTAATAATTTTGCTAAAGGAGAACTTATTTTTTTAGGACGACCAACTTCATAGGTTTGCGATATTCCATTAATATGAATTCTAGTAAATCTATCCTTTGGTACTTGTTTAACGTCAACTTCTAAAACACCAATTAGTTTAGTAGATTTTATAACTATTTCTTTTACTTCTTCTGCTTTTTCAGTTAATGAAATAATAACCTCATTTCCTTTAAGTAAATCATTAGTAACTTTTAGTTTTATAGAAGAATATCCTAAAAAGGATACTAAAACTGTATCATTTGCTTTAGCTGTAAGTTCAAATAAACCTTTTTCATTTGTAATTGTACCAATTACTGTATTAAGGTTTAAAATATGTGCAGCACTTAATGATTTTTTTGATTTACTATCTATAATTTGCCCTTTTAGTTTATCATTAGAAGTATTTTGAGCTATTGCTATAAATGATAAAAAAAATAAGAAGAATGTAATAAAATGTCTTTTTTGCATATTGCGAAAATAAGAATAAAAGCAGTTTATAACGTTAATAATCTGTGAAATTGAGATGAGTAGCTGTTTTTTTAGTTGAAAAACGTCAAGAGACAAAATATATTTAAAAAAGAACTGTTTGATTTAAAAAAAAAAAAAATCAAAAAAAAATGATTTTGTTAATAAAAAAAAGACACCAATTAAATTTTTGATGTCTTTATTATTGTGCACGTAACAAGAGTCGAACTTGCACGTTCTTACGAACACAAGCCCCTCAAGCCTGCGCGTCTACCAATTCCGCCATACGTGCTTAAACTAAAAAAGTTAAGCAAAATGCTTAACTTTTAGTGACCGGGCTGGGGCTCGAACCCAGGACCCTCTCCTTAAAAGGGAGATG
>JBELFC010000053.1:0-16480 GCA_042093175.1 Tenacibaculum sp.
AATTTATTTTTTTTTTAATAGTTTTCTCTCCCATTTACAGAGTGTTCGCCCGTATTTTTTTGCTTTTTTTTTCGTAGTTTTTTTTATTCATAAAATTTAGACTAGCTCTACATATATTTTTTACTTTCACAATATAATATCTATTTAAACAATCTTTAATTTGTTTTAAAGAATCCTTTTTAAGTACTTTAGTAAAAAAATAGAGTCTACTTTAGTATATGGATGATTTTTTAATAGGTATTGGAAAACGTATTAAAGAAATACGTAAAAAACAAAACATAACCATTAGTAACTTAGCTAGTAATGCTGGTGTTAGTAATGGATTAATTTCAAGGATTGAAAACGGAAGAACTATTCCTTCTTTACCTGTGTTTTTAGAGCTCATTTCTGCTTTAGATATTGATGCTAGTACCTTTTTTGAAGGTATTGAAAAAAGAACTGGTGCTAAATATATTCATGTTAAGAAAGAAGAACAACAACTTATAGAAAAAGAAGTTGAAGCAAAAGGGTTTACTTATTTTCAAATTTTTGGTAAAAGCATGCATGCAGTTGGCTTTGAAGCTGTAATGTTAACTGTATCTCCAAATTCAAAAAGAGAAAAAGTAATTACTGACGCTTGGGAATTTAAATACATAATAAAAGGAACTTGTACTTATTTAATAGATACTACTGAAGTAATCGTTTCTGAAGGTGATTCTCTTTATTTTAATGGTCGTTTACCACATGTTCCTGTAAATACTAGTGATGAAGATTGTATTATGCTTGTTTTATATTTTTTTTCAGATAATAACTAAAGAATAAAAGCATCGCCATTAGTTTGAGATTTTATCTTTTGCTAACGACGAGCTTTTTAATTAAAGGGGAATATTAAATTATTATTATTTTAACCCTGGCCATGTAGCGTTGTTTATCGGTTTTGGGTATCCTGAAACTGCTTTATCTAGTGTTTTGTTATACTTAATATAAGTATTGTTATTTAAAAAGAAATAGCAATAGGTTAAATTCCAATCAACTGTTGCTGTTATGTTAGTTCCATAATTACCTAACCCTGGCCATGTAGAATTGTTTATCGGTTTTGGATATCCTGAATCTACCTTATCATTTGTAATACTATAACGAAGGTACGTTCCGTCATTTAAAAAGAAATATGCTTTTGAGTTATTCCAATTTATTGCAGCCACAATTTTTTTAGCATACGCTTCTAAACCTGGCCAATTTTGATTTGTTACAGTAATTGGATACCCTGCATCTGCAGTATCAGTATTCATATCATATCTAATATATCGTCCATCGTTTAAAAAGAAAAAACCCTTATGATTACTCCATTTAAAGGCAGCACTAATTAAATTTTTATAGTTCCCTAGACCTGGCCAAGAGGAATTATTAGTTTGTATTGGATACCCACTATCAGCTTTATCTAATGTTTTATTATAACGAACATACTTTATATCATCTCTAAAAAAGTAAGCTTTATTATTTATAAAATCATTCCAGTCTAAACCAGCAATAATATTTGTATTGTTTATAGCTACAGAACTAGTTTGTCCGTTTAATAACAATGTATAATTAGTATCTCCCTTAGAAGGCGCAGTATCTACATAGTATCCTTGTAAACTATTTACATTTGTTAAAAATTGATTGTTTCTATAAATTTCTATGTTCCCTGATGTAGAAGCATGCCAATACAAGGTATTTGAATTTTTCATCATTACTTTTTGAGCTCCTACCCCACCTATTAAAGATGTTGATGTTAATTGCCATTCTTTTTTTATTGGAATATTTAAATGTGTTAATACAGTTGGAATAATTGAAGTTTGTGCAATATTTCCATAAATACCATTAAAATCTTTATTAGGTATAGTTCCGATGTAATTATTAAATTCTGCATTCCCAGGTTTATTCATTCCTACAAAAATTGTTTTTTCAGACGTAGTTTGATTTCCATGACCATACCCACTATTTTCTCTTCCGTGATCAGTAGTAACAATAATAAGCCAGTCTTCATTTTTTGTATTTATTCTATTTTCTACAGCATTCATTATTGTACCTAATCGTTTGTCTGCTCTTGAAATAGCACTATTATAGCTTGAACCAAATCCACTTGAATGACCAACTCCATCTACCTCATCTAAATGAACAAAAAGAAAATCTGGATTGTGATTAGTAAGCTCATTGACAGAATTTTTAACAGCATTATCATCATTACCTCCTTGATGTTTATAATTTATAAACTGTAATTGATCTCTTAAAAAATCATGAATAGGTGACCAAGTAGCAACACTTGCTGTTTCTAAATTATTATCATGTTCTTTTATCAATTGAAAAACACTTTTAACTTTAGACTTATGTGAGCTACTATTGTCTGGCACTCCATGTTTATTTAACCATACTCCTGTTAAAATAGTTGTCCAACCTGGTCCGCTTTTAGTTTTTTGTTCAGAAGCTGTTCCTGTGATTCCTCCAGAATACCCTTTCTTTATTAATAACTTATCGAGATTAGGTGTGGCTGTATTACTAATTTTTTCTATTTGTAAACCATCAATTCCAACTAATAAAACTTTCTTTTTTTTAGAAGTTTTTTCTAGTACTACTCTTTTTTTTGTTTCTTTTGTACGATGAACTTCGTGCTCATTTTGACATCCAATAATTAATAATATTGTTATTAAAATAACTTGTTGAATGAAGGGTGATTTTCTCATAATTTATTTACTATTAGTTAATTTATTTATCAAAAATATACTATTAGTAAACAAAATTCAACTGTTTTTTATAGTCTTAAAAGAAACTTAATTTAGGTAACATTTAAACAATGATTTAAAAACAAGTACTTTACAATAATTTAATTTATAGAATTGACATATTTCAATTAAGCTATCTTGCGTATTTTCAAAATTTCAATTATTCCTTTTTAGTGATTTTAATAGTATCTTACTAACTACTTAAAAGTTGATTTAAAAGAAAACAAATACCCTCCTAACTCTTTATATTTTTCCTTAATTAAATGATCATATTTATATTTATACATTATCTATGTCAACTAATGAGTTTACTATAAAATCGGGGTTCATTGATTCTAATTGTTCTTTCGTTTGTGCACCAGATAATACTCCTACAGTTATTCCGCAATTAGCATTTTTACCTTCTTCAATATCAATTGCTGAATCTCCTGCTTTTAATACAAGTTTTGAATTTTCAATATTAAAAATTTTCATCGCTTTATATATCATATCTGGGTGTGGTCGCCCTCTTTCAACATCTGTCGCTGTTAATAATAAGTCATAATGTTTATTTTCTTCCCATTTAAGTTTTTGAAGTAAAAAAGTAGCTATTTCTCTACTGTATCCAGTATTTAAAACAACTTTTATTTTTTTATTTCTTAATTTTAACAATACATCTTCTACCCCTTCAATTGGTATTACATTTAAATTTTCATAAGCTTCATTTAATAAAACTTTAAAGCGATTGAATATTACAAGTGATTCGTTTATTTTATTCGATTTTATATGCTTTAATATGTCTTTTATAGCTTGATGCTTCTCTTTTCCTGCACCTATTTTTAATACTAAATCTAAATTTATCTCTACACCATGCTCCATAATAGCTTTATGTAATGTTTTATAAACTACATTTTGCTCATTTACTGTTGTTCCTGCCATATCAAAAACAACCATTTTAATCTCTTTTAACATCATTCTATTTATATAATTCTATAATATTTTGTTTTGAATACCCAGCACTACCAGTCATTCCTTTACCGCCTATTCCTGTTACTATGTGAATATTACTTCCAATAGTGTGCTCAAATAGGTCTTTTGTTTTACATTGACTATAAAAACCCGCCCATCTATGTTGAATATCATAAGTAGGTAAATCGATGATTTTTTTAGCTTCATTAATCATAAAAGCATCAATTTCTTCTTTTAAATCAAACCCTAAACTATCTATATTATTTGCTGAAGCATATTCATGAGAATCACCAATAATAACAGATCCATCCATAGCTTGTTTAAATAATATGTGTATTCCATATTTTTTTTCAAAACTATTCGGGTTTTCTTTCGTTTTCACATCTTTCCATGACGAGCATTCTTCAAAAGCCTCATACCTACGAATTGTTAATCCTGTTAATATTGAACCTTTTAATTGATAGTTTATTTGTGGTTTAGTTTGCATCATTTGTAATTTTGATACTACTAAATCACTTTTATTGTATATTGTAGGGAATAGCATTTTAAAATCATTACCATTACATATAATCGTTTTAACCGATTTGTATGTTTGTCCTTCAGCTGTATATATAATTGTTTCTCCACTTGATTCTTCAACATTAACAACTGAGGTATTAAATAAAATGGTAGCATTTAACTCTTTTTGCATGTACATATGCAAACGATTAATCATTACCCTAGGCTCTACTGTTACTTCTTCTGGAAAAAACAATCCTGCTTTACAATACTCTTTTTTAAGCCCACTATACTTGTCTAAACATTGTTGTTTCGTTAATAATTGTGAACTATAATTATTGTTTTTGTTAATTTGATGTAATTCTTCTATTAATTGTACTTCATCATCGTTAGAAGCTAAATAAACGGTGCCATTCTGTCTAATTGAAATATCAAATTGATCTTGGATTTCTTTATAAATATTTAAACTTTCTCTTCCATAGTTTTGCCATTTCTGATTCATCCCAGAAGGTACTACTTGACCAAAGTTCCTAACAGTAGCACCTTGTGGCATACTGTTTTTTTCTAAAATTGCAACTCGTAGCCCTTTCTTTAGTGCATGGTATGCATGAAATGTTCCTAAAACACCACCTCCTACGATTAATAAGTCGTATTTATTGTTCATAAACTAATTGCTTTATTGTAATTGATTTTTTTTGTTTTTTCTTAAAAAAGTAGATGCTATATATCGTTATTAGAAAACCTAAAAAGCCTAAAACATATAATGAATCTATAAAAAATGATAACCAGGAAATTGAAGCCTTTCCAAAGTTTTTATACATTAAAATTAAAATACTACCTAAATATCCAAATGCATCTGCTATGTAAATTAAAAAACCAACATTTCCGTTTATTTTAAAAGTTGCAATCATTCTATCGAAAAATATTCCATTAAACGGTACATAAGAGCTGTATAAACCAAGCCCAGATATTATCATCCATATAAAAGGTGAAATAACTCCCAATTGAAATAAATAAGTTGAAATTAGTATTGATATTGAGCCTATAATTAATACATAATGATAATACATAAAAGCTTTATAGTTTTTAGTAATACTACCTATATAACCTAATATAAAAAGAACTGTTAAGGCTATAGGTATTTCAGATATTGTAAAAATAGTAGCGTCTTTATAACCTAATGCATCCCATATTTCACGCGCAAAATTGTCTCTAAAATCTCTTATTGAAGTTAAGGTTATGAAAAAGATTACAATAAGAGTTAATGGTGCAGCATATTGTTTAAATATAGTTTTACGCTGATTCTTGTTTAATGGTTGTCGAATTGTTTTTAATAATTGATCCTCTTCTGTTGGTTGTGGTAATTTTTCTAATAAAAAAGCAAATAAAACTAAAGGTGTTATAAATAACAATCCAGTTACAAAAGGCATCCAGTTTTCAGAAACATTAAGAGCATCTATTGTCCATTTCCCTATAGATTTAACAACCCCTGATGATACTATAAAACTGGATGATAAAATCACTCCTAATAATTCAGAGGCCTTACGTCCTTCTATATAAGAAAAAACAATTCCCCAAATCATTCCTAAGGGTAATCCATTTAAAAATAAACATATGATTGTATAAGGTGCTGGAATAATAGCAAAACCTAACAAAGCCAATTCAGCAAATAGAATAAAGCCTATTAAATACAGTATTCTCTTTTTTGATTTCATTTCAGAAATCACTTTTATTCCTAGAAATTTAGAAATTGTATACCCTATTATTTGGGCAATAATTAATAATATTTTGTAATCTATTCCCCAAAACACTTCATTTGAAAAAGTAGCTACTGTAAAAGGTTTTCTGAAGGCATACATGCAAAAATATGTACCAAATGCTGCTAAAGATGCTTGTAGTATAAAACGTAAATTCATAGTGTTTTTTTAGTCAATAAAGCTCCATAAACGTTGAACTTATTTAAGTTAATAGAAATGGAACTGTTATTGTATTACTGGTAAATTTTCTTGATTAGCTTCAGCGCTAGTAACGTTTACTTTTAACAATTTTTGAATAGTACTTGCTATTTGGTTGTTATATAACTGTAATTCATTTTTCATTTCGCCTTTAGCTTCAATATTAGGGCCTAAAACGGCTAACCAGGTTTCATCTGAACCTTTTACAGTAAAGTTTTGACCATGATATTTTAAATTTTGACCATGACTTTTCCAGCTTTCTAATGGTTCAGTCCCCCTTCCATGGTCTGTTGTTATTATGAATGTAGTTTTTCCTTTATAATATGTATTAGATTGACAATATTCCCATAATTCTTTAATCATGTTATTTGTATTTTCAATAGCTAATAAATAATGAGCGTAATCTCCATCATGAGCAAAATCATCAGTTTCGCCATAAGATATATATACTAGTTTAGGTTTACTCTTTTTTATAAACTCGAGTGCATAATTATGAGTAAACATATCTTGTCTAACTGTTTTCCATGGTTGTATAGCCTGTTTCTGTAACCCGTTTAAATACTTCTCTTTCTTTGTTAAATCTTTTCCCTTAGCTTCTCTATATCCTGCATTAACATAAATTCCACTTCTTTCTTCATTAATGATATATGGGAAAACATCCCAACTTCCAAAAGCACCTACTTTGCCTTTATAATCTGGTAAATTATTCACTAATTCTAAAATTGTTTTGTTAGGATTATTTATTTTATCGTTACTATTAATTCTTGAATCATCAGCAAAACCACATAAAATCTCACTATATCCTGGATAAGAAAACCAATGAGTATTCGATAAATTTACTTTATTACTATATTTTCTGTTACCATATAACTGACCATTTTTAGCAATTTTATTCCAAAAGAAAGGTGATAATAACTGTTTTCTTTTATCTGGTGAAGTTTTCCAGTATTTTGATTTTATATAAGCTGAGTCTTTGGTGTATTTAGCATTATTAATTAATAATGAATCTGCTCCTGTAAAAAGCTCTTGCCAACGAACTCCATCTAAAGTAATTAAAAATACTTTTTGACTTTTATCTTCATCTTTTTTAATCTCCTTATTATCTTTTGTATTTTGAGTATTACATCCTATTAGTATAGATACAATAACAACTAAATAAATTATTGTTTGTTTCATAGTATAAATGCCCGTTATAAAAATAACGGGCAATTTTTTAAAGTTTTTATTTATCCCACCATGATTTAGAATTGTAGTCATTTCCACTATTTAGCCAACCTAAAGCTTGAGAGTTATTTGTTTTATTAGTAAACGTTTCTTCTGTTGGATACTTAAACCTAACAGGAATTTTATCGCTATTACTATTATTTAAAGCTGGATTTAACGTAGGAAAACCTGTTCTTCTATAATCAAACCATGCTTCATGTCCTGACATTATATTGGCTAAATATTTTTGATTTATAATGTTCTCAAGACTTCCTTTCCATAAACCTTTAGAAGTGTTTGATAAATAATCAGAAGGAAGAGTTATTTTTTTATAGTTAAAATTCGCTTTTATAGCATTTTCATAATGCTGTTGAGCATTTGATGTTATGTATCCTTTTAAAGCAGCCTCTGCCAATATAAATTCTTGCTCATAGTAAGTTATAAATACCATATCTAATACATCTGCTGCTCTTAAATTACTACTTAACCCTGTATAGTTACCAGCTCTATCATTAGATCCTGGTACAATTCCTACATAATTACCTGCATCATTAGGTTTAAAGTAAAAAGCTAATCTTGGATCATCTTTATCTTTCAACATTTTTAGAACTGTTGTAGTTATACTGTATAAAGAAAAGTCTCCATCTCTTACTTTAGATAAAAACCAATGATTCGGTTCAGATTGAAAAGGTAATATTGCATTATCTGTATTTGATGAAAAAATATTTCCTGAAGCTACAATTTGCTGAATTTTAGTAGCAGCTGCAGGGTAATTACTACTAACTCTTAATAAATAACGTAATTGCAAAACATTAGCTAACTTAATCCAACGCTCTCTTTCTCCTGAGAACATTATATCTCCAACTATTGCTGAATTATCTGTAGAAAGTGTTGAAACTGCTGTAGAAAGTAAATCTAAAACTCCGTTGGTAGCTGTATAAATTTCTTTTTGTTGATCATATTTAGGAGTTAAATTATTTTTATCTCCAGCTTCAAAAAATGGAACAGGACCATATAAATCTGTTAACTCTGCTCCTATTACGGCTTTTAATATTTTAGCTACTGCTTTAGTAGAAGAGCTAGTTTTATCTCCATTTATAACATCATTCATGTCAGCAAGCACCTTATAATTAGTTACCCAAACAGCACTATTGGTTTCTATTTCATATTGATCTACATCATTAAAATCAAACTTACCATGATACTGCATTAATGTACTACTAAATGTAAAACCGTTAGTTGCAGTTTGATTTCCTATCGTATATAATGCATTTGTTAACAAATAACTTGCTTCAGGCTTAGTTGGTTCATTAGGATTGATATTCAATTCCGTAAGGTCAGTACAAGAGGAAAAAACTACAATTATCCCCAATAATATGCTTTTAAATAAATTACTTTTTTTCATTTTAATATTTTTTTGAATTAGAATTTAAATAAAAAGTTAATTCCGTAACTTCTTGATGATGGATACGATACATCCTCTATACCAGGTACAATATTACTACCTTGTAAAGCTAATGTCTCTGGATCAAAATGCGGATTTGAAGAAGGAGTCCATAAAGCTAAATTTCTTCCAACTAATGAAATTCTTAAGCTTTCCATTCCTAATTTTTCAGCAAATGAATTAGGAACATTATATCCGAATTTCACTTCTCTTAATTTTACATAAGTTGCATCTACAATTCCAGTTTCTTGATTACTTTTTCTATTGTATAATGGTTTATAGTATGACCACCACCCTATTGCATCAGCACTAGTTAAAGGTTGATAAGAACCATCTGGCATTTCTTTTACTCCATCAGGAACAATGTCTTTATAGTCATTTCTATCAAGTGAACCTTCTAAGTTACCTGCGTAAGTACCTACTTGTTTTGTTCTTGATATTAAAGTTCCACCTTGTTTCCAGTCAACTAAAAAAGAAAAAGAAAAACCTTTATAATTGAATGAATTATTAAAACCTACTGAGAAATCAGGATTATAATTACCTAACAGCTTTAATTCATCTTCAACTATAGGAGCACCATTTTTATATATTATTTTTCCGTTATAACGTTTAAATCTTCTTCCATACATATTACCTAGCCTTTCTCCTTTTCTTGCTTGAATAAAAACTTTTGATCCTTCAGCAGAATACACAGAAGCAAAATTTGTGGTTAATACATCACCAGTGCCCTCAGGTAACTCTAAAACTTTACCTACATTTTTTGTGAAGTTTATGCTTGATGCCCACTGGAAGTTATCAGTTTTAATAGGCTTAACAGTAACTAATGCTTCAATACCTTGATTTTGAATTTTACCTCCATTAATTACTTGTCGTTGATACCCTACTGTATTTGATATTGGAACACTAATAATTTGATCTTCTGATATTGATTTATAATAAGTTACATCTAAATTTAATCTATTCCCAAACATTCGTATATCTGTTCCTACTTCGTAAGAAGTAATTTGTTCAGGTTTCAAATTCTCATTTAATAAAACATTTCCTCTACTCAAAGTTCTATTCCCTGCATATGGAAGTTGATATTGATATGGTGTTTTTAAATTATAAGGTTCTGTATCATTTCCTACTTTTGCCCATGATCCTCTTAATTTAAAAAAGTTAAATGCCTCTGGTAATTCAAAAATATCACTCATAATTGCACTTAATGAAGCTGATGGATAAAAATAGGAGTTATTATCTTCTGGCAATGTTGAAGACCAATCATTACGAGCTGTAATATCTAAAAAAAGTTTGTTATCAAAAGACAGTCCTACAACTCCATATACACTTCTAATTTCTTTTTCTAATTTATATTGATCAGTAACTAAAGGTAGTGCTGAATTTTTTAAATTATAAATTTCTGGAATTACTAATTTATTAGCAACATTAGATAAAAAATTAGCTTCTTGTTGCATTATATTCCCTCCAAAATCAACACTCAATCCAAAAGAATCATTAAGGTCTTTCTTATATGATAATAACACATCAGTATTTACTTCTTTAAAATCTACTCTTTCATCTTTATAAGCTCCTTTTAAAAAGCGTTGTGTACTATAAGCTCTTTTTGATTCACGCTTATCAGCATAATAATCCATACCACTTCTTGCTTGTAATTTTAAATCATCAGTAAATTGGTACTCTAACTTTATATTTCCTAAAATTCTATGCTTGTCAAATGAATTTGTATTTTCATTTAACATGAAATATGGGTTATCATGCCATGCATAATTATAATTAAACTGCTCTAAGCCTTCATAACCTCTTTGCCAGTATTCTTTTAATGAATTTGTATTTACAGTTCTTCCATACCATGTAAATATGTACATTGCAGACTCAGAACCGTATCCAGAGCTTGGACGGTTATTACTTTTTGAATTAATATAATTAGTTTTTAATGAAAGTTTCATTTTATCTGTTACATCTACGCTTCCATTAATTCTAAAAGATTTTCTAGTTAAATCTGTATTAGGAATTATACCTTGGTTATCTAGTAAGCCTAAACTAAAAAGAATATCTGATTTTTCTCCTCCAAAACCAACTGATGCTCCTATAGTAGAGGTATAACCTGTTCTAAAAAAATCTTTAACATTATTAGGTTTTGCTTCAAATGGTGTTGCAATGATATCATTAGGTGCGATACTTGGTGAAATTATTCGTCCATCAGCATCTCTAACCCAACCTCTAGCAAAAATATCTCCAGCTCTTAAGCCATTAATTGTTGGGCTATCAAATTGAGTTATTAATTGTCCATTTGCAAGTGGACCCCATGAAACATCCTCTTGATCATTAGAACCTAATGAATTATTTAAACCATCTACATATTTAAAATCTCCTGCCCAACCCTGACCGTATTTATTTTGGTATTTAGGCAAACGTAAAACACTTTCCATTGTTAAACCTGTGTTTACAGAAACTTGTAGTTTTTTATTTCTTCTTACAGATTTTGTATTGATTAATATAACTCCATTAGCACCACGAGATCCATATAATGCTGTTGCACTTGCTCCTTTTAAAACACTCATGCTTTCAATGTCATCTGAATTAATCTCAGCTGCTCCATTTCCGTAATCAACCTCTTGCATTTCACTCCCTCCTGTGTTCTGCATAGTACTTAAATACGTTCTATTATTAATAGGAATACCATCTACAACAAATAAAGGCCCATTTTTACTCGAATTTAAAGATACTTCCCCACGAATAACTACTCTTGATGAAGATCCAACCCCTGATGATCCATTAGTTATTTGTACACCCGCAATCTTACCATTTAAAGCATTTACTAAATTCGTTTCTTTTGCTTCGTTTAATTCTTTTGGCTTTAAAGTAGATACCGAATATCCTAAAGATTTTTCTTCTTTCTTAATACCTAGTGCAGTTACAACTATTTCATTTAACTGCTCAGACAGTTGTTTTAAAATAACTGTTTCAATATTTTTAGTTTCACCTGGAGAAATAGTAATATTTATTATTTTAGTTTCATATCCTATAAAAGAAATACTTACTACTAAATTTCCTGGTTTTACATTATCAATTTTGAAATTTCCATCAAAATCTGTGTTTGAACCTTTTGCTGTGTTTACAACCTTAACACTTGCTCCTGGTAGTGGGTAGGTTCCATCACTTACAACTCCTTTTATGGAGGCATTTTGTGCATAAAAGCTTATACTTACTATAAAAGTAAATATTGTTAATAATAATTTTCTGTTAGCCATCTTGTTTTCTTTGTTTACAATAGTTAAAAAATAACACCACAAATCAACATTTTTTTTATTATTTGTAAATATTTTTTATGTTAAGAAAACTTTTACGAATCGATACTATTATGTAATTTTTAAGTTAACTATGTAAATTTTATAGTATGACTATTCTTAAATAATAGGCTAAATATTTAATAGTAAATCATTAAACTAAAAATGGCTACTCATATAAATATGAATAGCCATTTTTTAAAACTAAATTACTGGTGATTTATTTTTTTATTTTTTGATAAGACTTTTATATACTGTTTCTCTCATTTCTTTTGCTGAAATAAACCAACCGCCATATTCTTTTTTGTATTCTTTAATTATAGCCTCATCTTTTGAAATATCTTCCAATGTTTTTCCTTCTACTATAGCTTTAGCTATTCTGTCTCTTACCGTAGTAAGCATTTTAAGATATACCTTTAATTCTTTTTTAGTAGCTATACTTCTATGACCAGGAATAATTTTTGTTTTATCATCTGCTAATAATAATACTTTATTTGCTGATGCAATATAACCATCAATACTTCCACCATTATCTAAATCTATAAACGGGAATTTTCCTTGAAAATAAGTATCTCCCATATGTATAATATTACTAGTCATAAAATAAACATGTGCATCACCATCAGTATGTGCATTATGAACATGTGAAATAAGAATATCTTCACCATTTAAGTGTAACATCATATCTTTAGAAAAGGTAACAACAGGTAATTTATTTTCTGTTGACGGCTTTACTTTTCTACCTCTAACTATTTGCTCCTTTTGCATTCTCTTGCGTACATTTTCATGTGAAAAAATTAAGGTTCCTTTATTTTTTAAATTACCATTTCCACCTGTATGATCTCCATGCCAGTGTGTATTTACTAAAAACTTAATAGGCTTATCTGTTATTTTTTTTATTGCTGCTATTATCTTAGTAGATACTTGTTTAAATTGACTATCAATCATAAACACTTCTTTATCAGAAATGAATAATCCTATATTTCCTCCCATACCTTTTAACATGTATATATTATCTGTCAATTTGTGAGGTATTATTTCAACTTCTTTTTTTTGAGAAATTCCCTTGGTACTCATGAGTATTAGCAATAGAAAAAGTATTTTTTTAGTTTTAATCATTTCTTTAATAGTTTATGCTTTACAATATATGGTTAAAAAACTAGTTCTTTTTTTAGTTATTTAGACTAAATAAATATTATTTTTGTGTTTTTTACTACCCTTCAAATGATAAAAAAAAATAAAACTTCTTTTGATACTATTCTTCAAGAAGAAAAAGCATATAATAATTGTGGAATTTTTTCAAAACACTACTCGATTAGTCAAAAATATGGCAAAGGAACATTAGTTAGTCATTCTTTTGACGGACTTTTTATTGAATACTTTCATGGAAGTTTTAACGAAAACTACAGTTTTGAATCATCTACTGCAGTAAATAGCTTAGAAATATCAATATTAGTTCAAGGTTCAAAAATAGTTAACTGTAAACATGTTGATGAAGATATTATTCATGAAGAGCAGGAATCATTTTTATCTTTAACTGAAAACCTCAACGGATATACTAAGTATTATAAAGATATCATGGTAAAAGAAATAAAAATTAAACTTTTTTACGAGTTTATAAAAAAACATCAGTTAAATAGTTTATTTTCTACATTGAATGAATATTCAAATGATAAACTTAGTTGTAATAGTTTTGTTATACCTATTTGCGACAAAACACAAAACATATTAACAGAACTCTTAGGTGATAGTAGAACAGGAATTTTAAAACGTTTGTTTTTAGAAGCTAAAGTATTAGAATTAGTTTCTTTACAAGTAGAACAACATAACAAAGAGAATAATGGAACTGAAAGTTTAGTTAAAAAATTATATACTGTTAAAAGTATAATTTCTTCAAATTTAAACGAACAATATTCTATTAAGAAGTTATCTAGAAAAGTTTTATTAAATGATACTGTGTTAAAGAAAGAATTTAAACGTGTTTTTAATAGTACTATTTCAGAGTATTCATTTTCAGTGAGAATGAATAAAGCCAAAAAATTACTTTTGCATACTACAAAACCTATTTATGAAATATCAGATATTGTTGGTTATAAAAACCCCACTCATTTCTCTGCAGCTTTTAAAAAAAATAGTAGCTTAACACCAAAGCAATACAGAAACACTTATTGTGAGGTTTAACGTGTTGTTTTTATTTAACCACCTGTTTTAATTTTCTTTTTTGTGCATTGATAATCAACTCCATTCTTCTTAAATCTTCAGGTTGCATGTTTAAACAAGCATCAACCCAAGTATCAGTAATATCTAATAATTCTTTCTTTTGCAATGGAAATACTTTCTTAATATTTTTGTAGTGACAATATTTAAAATTAAAACTACTTTTATTTTTTTTAATATACTTTACAATCGTTTGCATTCCCTCCTCTTCTTCAATACTATCCAACAATGCATATTCTTCCATATCTTTAGCGGTATACACTTTACCACTATATAATATTTCTGTAGCTGTTTTAATATTTAATTTTCTGCATAAAAAACTATAAGCTCCCATTCCTGGAAAAAGGTTAAATTTGTTTTCTGGTAAACAAAACTTAGCTTTTGTATTTGCTAAAATTATATCATGTGCTAAAACACATTCGAACCCTCCACCATATGCGTTTCCTTCAACAAGAGTTATATTTAAAACAGGTAAATTAAACGAAGTATAGATGTTGTAAATAGCATCTATACACAAATAGGCATACTCTTCTAATTTTTTCTTTTCTCTGTTTTTAATACTTTCAAAAAAGAACGGTAAATCTCCTCCTAAATTATATACTTCTTGGTGAGTAGAAGATGATACAATATATTTTAAGGGATACGATTTATCAGAAAACATTATTTGAAGGTCTTTAGAAAATCTTTGAAATTCTTTTAAGATAGCTAATGAAAAATTAGGTATTCCTTCTGTTTTTATTTTCCACAGCACCAATTCATGTTCAGGAAAATAATTTACTTCTATATTTTTATATTCATTTAACATTATCAATTCTTTTTATACTTTTTGTTTACTTAACCATGCTTCATCTCTATATTCTCTTGCTTTTTTACCTCCATCAAGGTGATTCCAACCTGGGGGCATAAAAACGTATTTTACTTTATCTGATAACTTTGGTGCTTTAACAACATCTGACCATAATTCTTTCCATAATAAAAACTGTACATGCCATATGTTTTTGCTATCTAATTTTTCATGCATTATTCCGTATAAAATTTTCTCATCTTTTAATTCTGTTTGAAAGGTGCTAAAAATCCGATCCCAAATACAAAAAGTTTCACCATAATTCCTATCTAAGTAAATATGGTTCTTTGCATGGTGTACTCTATGAACAGAAGGAGTTACAAATATTTTTTCTAACCAATAATGTTTTCCCATAAACTTTTCACTTAAGTGTGAATATGTAGCATACAAACGTGCTATAGGCTCAATAATAAAAATCATTAATGGATGAAAGCCTAGTATAGGAAGCCATATGAAATTAAAAGGAGTAAAAACAAAGTCGAAAATAGAGCCTCTTGCTACAACTGTTAAATTCATATCTTCTGCAGTATGATGAACTCCGTGTATACACCAAAGTACTCTAACCTTATGACCTAAAAAATGTATAAAAAACACAGTGAAATCATATAATAAATACCCTACAATCCACACATACCACTCAAAATTAAGTTCAAATAACCGATGTTCATATAACCAGAACATGGTACCAACAATCATAACTTTTGAAAGTAAAAAATAAGGTATACTTTGAATTAAATATGATACTATACTTACAATTCCTTCTTTTTTACTTTCAACGTAATTTGTTATTATAAGTATTCCCCATTCAACTAGCATTAATATAAGTACAATTAAACTCATATGTTGTAACTGGCCTACCATGGTTTCAATGGATAATAAATTCATAATTATTTATCTCTTTTTTTTGAAAAAGTATTTTTTAAAAACGTACATATTTGATTTAAAGCGGCTTTTGAAGCTTCAGTTTCTTTTAAAGCATTTAACACAATAAAATCATGAATAGTCCCCCCATAGCGATTAGATATTACTGGTACATTTGCTTCTCTTAATTTTTTAGCATACGATTCTCCTTCATCTCTTAGCACATCATTTTCAGCAGTGATTATTAATGTTTTTGGAAGTCCTTCCAATTCTTCTTTTGTTGCTTTTAATGGTGAAACAGTAGGTAGATTTCTAAGTTCCTTTTGAGGAGCATAAGAATTCCAAAACCAAATCATTGCATCTCTAGATAAATAATGTCCTTTAGAAAACTTCTCATAAGATTGTGTATTAAAATTAGCATTCGTAACTGGGTATAATAATATTTGTGCTAATACATCTGGGCCTTGTTTATTTTTTGCCATCAT
>JBELFC010000053.1:16580-18039 GCA_042093175.1 Tenacibaculum sp.
TCTATCTAAAAAAGGAATTGATTTATGTTCTATAAACACATTTTTATTAACTGACTCCTCTTTTTGTAAATCTTCCATAGCTTGCCTTGCTATACTTAAAGGAAGCTTTTCTATAGGAGGACCTTGATATGCATGAATTGCTTCTAAAAACTTTTGTACTGTTGGTTCTAAACCATAGCTTCCTTCTAAATTTACTTGACCATAAAAAAGTGTACTTTTTAGAATACAAAGTAAAACGATATACTTAATTTTCATTTCTAGTATTATTTAATTGCTATTTGTTTCTCGTTTCGCTCTTCTACTCTTTTCTGTTTAAACGCTTCTTGAATTTTATTTTTAAACCATAAAACAGTAAATGTTATTAACGTAAATACTACTATAATTGCTAATATCTTCAATTGATTTGATTGTTGAGAGTATCCAAAAAATAGGATTCCCCAGTAAATTACTACCCATTGAATAAAATAGAAAGAGGTAACATTTTTACTAGCATATTTTATAATTGAAAAGACTTTTGGGTTAATATACTTTACAATAATATTTCCAAACCAAATTAATAGAAGGTTTATCCCCATTAATATAATGGTTCCTCCTGGTCCTAAATGGTAGTAATCTCCAAAGTGATATTCATAGTTTATATAGCATAATCCTCCTCCAAATAAAAGCATTCCTAATCCATATGGTAACATTTTACCAAACATAAAACGTAGGTCATAGCTTTGTTCTTTGTACCACATACCAAAGAATAAACCTATTAGAATAAACGACATCCATGGGAACACTGGAAAGTAAACGTTATAGGTTTTTGCCCATAATAAATCACATATATAATCGATACCTACAATATCAAATCTGAATCCACTAACTGCTCTTGATGTTAGCATTATGATTAATGCTAAAATTAAAGCGGCATATTTATTTTTAATTACTTTAATGATAATCCCCATTATTATTAAAGATATACCTGCTAATTGTAATATGTCACCTAACAGTGTATAAAAAACATAGTTTTTAGGATCTCCTGGAGTTAATCCACTTGCTGTTATAAAATCGTTAGGAAAACCTCCAAATACAACCATAGGAATTATAAATCGCATAAGATTTAACAGGTATCCTAGCATTAAAATTCGTATTCCCCTAATAAGTATTTTTTTCATACTGAGATTTTTTGAGAAAACAAATGACAATCCCATTACTACTAAAAACATTGGAGTTCCTTTTTCTGCTACTTGAATAATTTTTCCTAGCATACTAGTGTTCCAAGTATCCATAGTAGAATACACAATCATTACATGTACAGGTATCATTAATAATACACTTACTCCACGTACAAAATCTATTGCTTCTACTCTTTTATTATTTTTTGTTTTTGCTTCCATTATTATTGTTTATGCCAGCTTATTTTTTTTGATATTGGTTTTCTTTTTCTATTTACTTGCGGTAAATTTTCTTTTAAATA
>JBELFC010000053.1:18139-19538 GCA_042093175.1 Tenacibaculum sp.
TTCCTAAATTCTTATGATGCTTTCCTTCTAAAACTACAAACCTCCAAGGTTGTGTTAGTTTATGTGTTGGTGCCCAAATACCATTGTTTACAATTTCTTCAATGGTATTCTTTGCTATTTTCTTATCCAAAAAATCAGTTGCATAATGACTTCTTCTTTTTTGAATAACCCTTGTTAACTCTTCAAATAACATAGTCTACTTAGCCTCTATTAGTACTTCTTTTTTAATACCTTTATTTACATACTTAGCTATTGGATTCTTTAAAACTCCTTCCAGTTTTAAACTTTCAATTGGATCAGCTAAACTTAGCATTTGTTTTGTATTAGATAATTGTAATCTATTCAAACAACATCTATCAAATTCTGGTACAAAAAGGTTGTACTTTTCAAATTTTGTGGTCAATTCTGGGTGTTCATTTTGATAGTCATAAATACAATCTGCTACCAATTCCCAAAAATTATCTTCTAAAAAGTCACCATGAATTTCTAACTGTTGTGCCATAAACCTGAAAATACAGTCAAATACATCTGTAAAAATGGACAGTACTTTCATTTTATCTGTTGTTTTTGTAAATAACCTATCTGCATGTTCAGGCAAATGTATTTCTTCATTGAAAACAATTACTTCTTCTGTAATGTCTTTCATTAATACATAAACTGGCACTTGATTTTCTAATACTAGTATTAAATTTTCACCATGAGGCATAAACACCATTTCATATTTATAAAAACAATGTAATAGTGGACTTAAGTAAGCTTTTAAATACTTCTCTATCCATATATTTACTTTCAATTTTGATGCTTTTATAAATTCAACCAATAAAGAAGTGCCGGAATAATCTACATGTAATAATGCTGCCATTGTTACTACTTCTTGATCTGAAGTAATTTTAGTGTACGGACTTTCCCTCCAAAGAGCAGATAACATTTTATTATGAGGGTTTGTTTTACCCAATGTTTCATAATAATGATTATGATATCCAACAGTTGCCACTTCACCTAACATAGTAAAGCCATTTTCTTTTAGATATGTATCATCTTTTAATAGGTTATTTATCCATTTAGTTATATGAGGTGTACTTTTCATATAATAAGGAGAAAGCCCTCTTACAAAGCCCATATTTAAAATAGATAATGCTGTTTTAGTATATAATTTTTCTGGATGTGTTTTATTGAAAAGTGTTCTTATAGATTGTTGGGCAGAAAACTCATCATCACTTTCTCCTAAGAAAACTATATTTTGGTTGGCAATATCGCCAGCAAAAACATGTATTAACTTATTGTTCCATTGCCATGGGTGAACAGGCATAAATACATAATCTGCAATATCTAAATCTAGACTTGTTAATTTTTCATTAAAAAACTTAAGCTTATTCTCTCCCAACTCACTTCCTAATAA
>JBELFC010000054.1:0-19455 GCA_042093175.1 Tenacibaculum sp.
AAAAGCATGTAAAAAAGCTAACAGAGAAAAAGAGGAAGTACGTTTATTATTAGCCACAAAAACAGTAGAACCAAACTGTATTAATTTTGCTCTAGAGCAAGGAGAAACACTTATTGGAGAGAATAAAGTACAGGAACTTAAGCAAAAATGTCATTCAGTAAAAGAAAAGAACCCAGAAGTTCATTTTATTGGGCATTTACAAAGTAATAAAATTAAGGAAGTGCTTAAATGGGTAACTTGTATTCAATCTATTGATAGATTATCTGTTGCTGAGAAGTTACAAAATAAATTAGCACAAGTAAACAAACAAATAGATATATTCATTCAAGTAAATACTTCTTTTGAAGAAAGTAAGTTTGGGGTTGCTCCAAATGAAGCAATTGAGCTAATAAAAGATATAGCTAAATTTAAAAACATCCATATTAAAGGATTAATGACCATAGGATTGTTAAGTTCAAAATCGAATGAAATAAGAAAGTGTTTTCAACTTTTAAAGAAAATACAAATGGAGGTTATAGCACTTAATATACCTAATGTAGAGATGAGTGAATTATCAATGGGTATGAGTAAAGATTTAGAAATAGCAATAGAGGAAGGAGCTACAATTATCCGAGTAGGAACAGCAATTTTTGGAGATCGAATTTATCCCGATAGTTATTATTGGAATGAACCAGATAAAAGTTAATTTACTAAATAATTACTTGAAAAGATGGTGTAAGCTCTTTTTTAGACACTTAAAGTAACGTCTGTTTAGGTTACTTAAAAAAAAATCCGTAAATTTGCACGCCTTTTTACAAGAACAGGATTGAAAAGGTAAGAAAAATATATTTATAAGTTTAATATCTCTTTGCATTAATATTGATAATATCCTGATTAATAAAAAGATACAAAATTATTCTCAGACATGTCTGAAGAAACAAAAACAACAACTGCAGAAGCAGTTAACCCAGCAGAATTTTTAGCAACATTTAATTGGCATAAATACGAAGAAGGTATTGATGAAGTTGATGAGTCTAAATTAAAAGAATTTGAACAAGCTTTAGAAGGAACAGTAGGTTTCGTAAATGAACGTGATGTTATTGAAGGAAAAGTTGTTCGTATTACTGATCGTGATGCAATTATTGATATTAACTCTAAATCTGAAGGAGTTATTTCATTAAATGAATTTCGTTACAATCCTAGTTTAGCTGTTGGAGATACAGTAGAAGTATTAGTTGATAAAAGAGAAGATTCTTCTGGTCAATTAGTATTATCTCATAAAAAAGCACGTGTAATCAAAGCTTGGGATCGTGTTAACAATGCACATGAAACTGGAGAAATCGTTAATGGTTTTGTTAAGTGTAGAACTCGTGGAGGTATGATCGTTGATGTATTTGGTATTGAAGCTTTCTTACCAGGTTCTCAAATTGATGTTAAACCTATCCGTGATTACGATCAATATGTTGAAAAAACTATGGAATTCAAAGTTGTTAAAATCAACCACGAATTTAAGAATGTTGTAGTTTCTCATAAAGCGTTAATCGAAGCTGATTTAGAAGATCAAAAACGTGAAATCATCGGTCAATTAGAAAAAGGACAAGTATTAGAAGGTGTTGTTAAAAACGTTACTTCTTATGGTGTGTTTGTTGACTTAGGTGGTGTTGACGGATTAGTACATATTACTGATTTATCTTGGTCTCGTATCAACCATCCAAATGAGGTTGTTGAGTTAGATCAAAAATTAAACGTTGTAATTTTAGACTTTGATGATAACAAGTCAAGAATTCAATTAGGATTAAAACAATTATCTGCTCACCCATGGGAAGCACTTAACTCTGATTTAAAAGTTGGAGATACTGTAAAAGGTAAAGTAGTTGTTTTAGCTGATTATGGTGCGTTTGTTGAAGTTGAAGATGGTGTTGAAGGTTTAATTCACGTATCTGAAATGTCTTGGTCAACTCATTTACGTTCTGCACAAGATTTCGTAACTGTTGGTGATGAAGTAGAAGCTCAAATCTTAACATTAGACCGCGAAGAGCGTAAAATGTCTTTAGGTATGAAGCAATTACACCCAGATCCTTGGACTGACATTACTACTAAATACCCTGTAGGTTCTAAACATTCAGGTACTGTACGTAACTACACTAATTTTGGTGTGTTTGTAGAGTTAGAAGAAGGTATTGATGGATTAGTTTATATTTCTGATTTATCTTGGACTAAGAAAATTAAGCACCCATCAGATTTTGTAACTGTTGGTGATAAATTAGAAGTTCAAGTATTAGAATTAGATGTAGAAAACCGTAAATTAAACTTAGGTCATAAACAAACTCAAGATAACCCTTGGGATGGTCATGAAGCTACGTATTCAATCGGATCTACTCATGAAGGAACTATCAAAGATAAAAACGACAAAGGAGCTACTGTAGCTTTTGCTGATGGAGTTGAAGCATTTGCACCTTCTCGTTATTTAGATAAAGAAGATGGTGGTAAATTAGCTAAAGGTGATACTGTTCAATTCCAAGTAATTGAATTTAGTAAAGAATACCGTAGAATAGTTGTTTCTCATACTTCTATCTTTAGAGCTGAAGAGCAAAAGAATGTTAAAGCAGCTGCTAAAAAAGCGCAAGAAACTGAAAAAACTACTTTAGGTGATATCGGTGGATTAGCTGAATTAAAGAAAAAAATGGAAGGAAAATAAATTTCCTTAAAACCATAAATTTTTAAAAGCCGTTACATCATGTAACGGCTTTTTTATTTCTCATATTTAAAGGTGTTTAAAAGTAACTATTCAAAAGTGTTGCTTTTTTAAAAATAAAATGTTAAATTTATAAGGTCCTGTGAATCAATAGATAGTTTGATTCATTAATAATTATGATAAATGTACTAGTGTATCATAATTATTTTTCAAGTAATTCTTATTTGGCATTTTAGCTCCAAATTTCTACTACCATATTTCTACTACAAATATTTCTACTACTAGCATTGTCAGATATAGAAAGGTGTTTTTGTACCCCCCTTAAAACGAACCTAATTCTAAAAATGTTATTACTAATGAGAAAAACTAGAAATTTATGTATTGTATTATTATTGTTATTTAGTATTAAAAGTTCAGCACAAAAAGAAATGCTGAACAAATTGTATAAAAAAACATTAAAATTAAGTGAAGTAGAAAATTATATGGAACTTAATAATATTCCTCCAGCCCAATGTGTCGATTCTAAACAAGTATTAAATAATGATTTGGATGAAAACGGAAATATTAGGTATAGAAACCGACGACCTTCAAATGAAATAAGGGTTTTTAATGTCTTTTTTCATGTTGTTAATGAAAATAACGGAAATCGTGCTGTACCAATAAGTGAAAATGATTTAATTGATGCAGTAGCAATTTTAAATAAAACATTTAATCAGTTTAAAGTTTTCTTTAAATATAAAGGGCATGATCAAATTAATAGCACATGGAGGTCTGTATTATATATTGGAGGAAACAGAACATTTAGTCAGTTAATAGAATACTCAAAAAGTATAGGTAAATATCAAAATAACAGTTTTAATGTATATATCGTTTCTACGATACGGTATAGTCAATACGATTCTAGAAAAATAGCTGGTTTATCAAATAAACCAGGAATAAACAGTGTAATAGATGATGAGTATTTATTAACATCTACTTTGCCTCATGAAATTGGACATAATTTTTCGTTAGAGCATACATACCGTAACTGGAATAATTCTAATTGTAGTTTAGTAGCTCAAAATGATTATGTAGATGATACTTTACCCTCAATGGCTTATGAGAATTCAGAAATTGATTCAGATTGTTCAACATATATAGGGGATAAAGATAAAAATAAATGCGGAATTGATTTTACTCAAGTACCAGCAACTAATTTTATGAGTTCAAATGTTTTGCCCTGTAGGTCTTTAGAAAATGCAAGTTTTACCTCTGGTCAAGGCAAGCGAATGCTGTTAACAATTCAGAATAAATGGAATACAATATATAATAAAGTTGAAAATTCAATTGAAAGTTTATATGAGCCTTATCAGGGAAGTTATGTTCAAGGAATATATCAAGATCCAAATAATGTTACAGGAAAAGAGATGAAATTTCAAAAAGGTTTTGACTATCAATTCGTAGACTGTAAGAAAACTACCTTTGTTAAAAAAAGTTATTCTAAAAATGACGTTCCAAAGGAGCATCCATACTTTACAGCAATAAAGATACTACAGGTTTCAAGTTCTGAAGCTCGTAAATGCAATATCCCCAGACCATCAGTATATCAAGGAGGAACTGTAATTAGTTTTGGTAAAGTAATCGATAATAATTATGAGGTTAAAAAATTAGATAGTGAAGAAATTCAAAGTCCTAAATTAATAGAAACATTACCTTTAGGATATAGCATTATAAATAAAGAATTGAAAAACGGAGAAAAATATCAAAAAACTATATACAAAGGAAGTAACTAGATTTTTAAAATAATACCGTTAACTATATATTTAACGGATCTTTTATATCTGTATAGTGTAACAATTGTTACATTTAAAGATGTCTTTATGTACGCTTTAATTTCTGAAATACCGTTATATTTGTTATCAAATTAAATTAAGAATATGACTTTAATTAAATCTATTTCAGGTATTAGAGGTACTATAGGGGGAGCTATAGGTGATAATTTAACACCTATTGATGCAGTTAAATTTGCTGCAGCTTATGGTACGTTTATAAAGAAACAGAATCAAGAAAAAGAAAAAATAAAAATTGTAATAGGAAGAGATGCTCGTATTTCTGGTAAAATGATTACTAGTTTAGTAGCAAATACTTTAGTCGGTTTAGGTATAGATGTATTGGATTTAGGATTATCTACAACACCAACTGTAGAAATAGCAGTTCCTATTGAAAAAGCGGATGGAGGTATAATTTTAACGGCATCACATAATCCTAAGCAATGGAACGCATTAAAGTTGTTAAATGAAAAAGGTGAGTTTATTGATGGAGTTGATGGCGCAGAAGTTTTAGCATTGGCTGAAAGTGATAGTTTACAATTTGCAGAAGTTGATGATTTAGGAATCTACAAAAAGAAAAAGAACTACATAAAAAAACATATTAAAGAAGTTTTAAAACTTGATTTAGTAGATAAAAAAGCAATTAAAAAAGCTAAGTTTAAAGCTGTTGTTGATGGAGTAAACTCAACAGGAGGTATAGCTATTCCAATGCTTTTAAAAGAACTAGGAGTTAAATGTGTAGAGTTATATTGTGAGCCTAATGGACATTTTCCTCACAATCCAGAACCTTTAAAAGAAAATTTAACAGATATATCTAAACTAGTTGTAAAAAAGAAAGCAGACTTAGGAATTGTTGTTGACCCTGACGTTGATCGATTAGCTTTAATATCT
This sequence comes from Tenacibaculum sp., assembly GCA_042093175.1. GTDB lineage: Bacteria > Bacteroidota > Bacteroidia > Flavobacteriales > Flavobacteriaceae > Polaribacter. The sequence continues at coordinate 5,374 of JBELFC010000054.1, forward strand.
GAAGATGGATCAATGTTTGGTGAAGAATATACGTTAGTGGCTTGTGCTGACTATGTTTTAGGCAAAAACAAAGGAGGTAATACTGTTTCTAATTTGTCTTCATCAAGAGCTTTAAGAGATATCACTGAGAAGCACGGAGGAACATACACTGCTAGTGCAGTAGGCGAGGTGAATGTAGTAAAGAAAATGAAAGAAACTGATACTGTTATTGGTGGAGAAGGGAATGGTGGTATTATTTATCCAGATTCACATTATGGTCGTGATTCTTTAGTTGGTGTAGCTTTGTTTTTATCTCATTTAGCTAATAAAAAAGTATCGTGTAAAGAGCTAAGAGATAGTTATCCTAGTTATTTTATGAGTAAAAACAAAATACAGTTAACTCCAAAAATTAATGTAGATGATATTTTAACAAAAATGGCTTCTAAATATAAAGATGAAGAGGTTAACACGATAGATGGAGTTAAAATAGATTTTGCAGAGGAATGGGTACATTTAAGAAAATCTAATACAGAACCTATTATTCGTATTTATACGGAAGCTATATCTCAAGAGAAAGCAGATGCATTAGCTGAAAGATTTATTAAAGAAATAGAAGAAATAATAGCGTAAGTTTTGAATACTAAATATTTAGCAATAGCATTGTTTCTTTTTACTTTATCCATAAACGCACAAGATGATAAGGTTAAAAAGGTAACTAATAAAGGGAAGTTTTTTGTTTATTGGGGGTGGAATTGGGCAAGTTATTCTGATTCGGATATACATTTTAAAGGAAATAATTATGATTTTACCTTGCAAAATGTAAAAGCTACTGATAGACCAACAAAATTTTCTTTTAGAGATTATTTTAATCCGGGAAGGGTAACAATACCTCAAACTAATTTTAGAATAGGATATTTTTTTAAAGAAAACTATACTATTTCAATTGGAGTAGATCATATGAAATATGTAATGGTACCAGATCAAAACGTGAAAATTGATGGTACTATTAATGTTGGTAACCCAAAGTATGATGGAGTTTATAATAATTCTGATATAAATTTAGCCAGTGATTTTTTACGATTTGAACATACAGATGGTTTAAATTACGTAAATGTTCAGTTATATAGATTCGATGATATAAGTAAGTGGTTTGGGTTAGAACTTGAAAATCTTCAAATTAATTTAACAGAAGGTGTTGGTGTTGGTGTTCTTGTTCCTAGAACAAATACAACATTATTAAATAATGAAAGGCATGATGATTTTCATTTTTCAGGATATGGAGCGTCAGTAGGAGGTGGATTAAATATTACATTTTTAAAACACTTTTTTATACAAGCTGATATCAAAGGAGGATATATTTATATGCCAAATGTAAGAACAACTGTAAATGCTTCTGATACAGCATCACAAGGATTTTACTTTTTTCAAAACAATATTTTAATAGGAGGTAAATTTAGAATTTAGTTATGAGTTTAGAACTGTACTTTGAAGAATTTAAGAATAACATAGTTGGTATAAACCAAACATTTAAAACACCTTATGGTGAAAAAAAACTTATTTATACTGATTGGACAGCGAGCGGAAGATTGTATAGACCAATTGAAGAGAAATTATTAAATGAGTTTGGACCTTTTGTAGCTAATACACATACTGAAACATCTACTTCAGGTGCAGCTATGACCTTGGCTTACACCAAAGCTAGAAATATAATTAAAGATCATGTAAATGCTAATAAAGATGATGTTTTAATAACTGAAGGGTCTGGAATGACTGGAGTTGTTAATAAATTTCAACGTATTCTTGGTTTAAAGGTTTCTGAGAATTTAAAAGAACATACTCAAATTCCTGATGAGAAACGTCCAATCGTTTTTGTGAGCCATATGGAGCATCATTCTAATCAAACATCTTGGTATGAAACAATAGCCGATGTAGAAGTAGTTCCATGTGATGATGCTGGTTTGGTTTGTTTAGATAAGTTTGAAGAAGTTATAAAAAAGTATAAAGATAGACCTATAAAAATAGCATCGGTTATTGCAGGATCTAATGTTACTGGGATTAAAACAGATTATCATAAAATTGCTGCATTAATACATAAATATAATGGGTTATGTTTTGTCGATTTTGCTTGTTCTGCACCATATGTAGATATTAATATGCATCCAGATAATGAAAATGAAGATTTAGATGCTATTTTCTTTTCTCCACATAAGTTTTTAGGCGGGCCGGGAAGTTCAGGTGTATTATTATTTAATAAAAAGTTATATAAAAATACGATTCCTGATAACCCAGGAGGAGGTACGGTAACATACACAAATCCTTGGGGAGAGCATGATTATATTGATGATGTTGAAACTAGAGAAGATGGTGGTACACCTGCTTTTTTACAAACAATTCGTATTGCTTTATCAATACAATTAAAGAATAAAATGGGAACGGAGAGCATGAAAAAACGAGAGGATGAGATAAATCCTGTTATTTTTGAATGCCTAGAAAGTATAGATGGAGTAAGAATATTAGCTCCTCAACATAAAGATAGATTAAGTATTTTCTCTTTTTATTTTGAAAAATACCATTTTAATTTAGTCGTTAAATTATTGAATGATCATTTTGGAATTCAAACAAGAGGTGGTTGTTCATGTGCAGGTACTTATGGACACTTTTTATTAAATGTAGACCAATATACTTCTCATAAAATTAAAGGTAAAATTTTAGAAGGCTGTAGTACAGATAAACCAGGTTGGGTTCGATTATCAATACATCCAACAATTACTAATGAAGAAGTAAATTATATTTGTGATTCATTAAAGTCATTGGCTGATAATATTGAGGAATGGTCAAAAGATTATCATTATAGTTTAGCCAAAAATGATTATGTTCATAATTCAGTTGAATCAATAGAAAAACAATTAGTTTCTGAGTGGTTTGCTATTTAATTTAAGAAATGGAAATATTAGATATTGATTCTTTAGAAAAAGAATATCTCACTATAAAAGAAGATAGACTAAAAGGTAGGTGGATTACTTTTAAAGATATTGAAAGTTTATATTCAAAATTACCTAGTTATATTGAATCAAAAATTATAGGTACTTCAGAAAAAGGTACTCCTATTTATAAGCTTAAATTAGGAGAAGGTAAGAAAAAAGTTTTCATGTGGAGTCAAATGCACGGAAATGAAAGTACCGGAACTAAAGCAGTTTTTGATTTTTTAAACTTTATAAAAGAAAATTATTCAAAAAACATAGTTAAAACTATTTTAACGAATATTGAGATTCATATTATTCCAATGTTGAACCCTGATGGAGCTTATGCTTATACAAGGGTGAATGCAAATAATATTGATTTAAATAGAGATGCTGTTGATTTAATTGCTAAAGAGAGCAAGCTTTTAAGATCTGTTTTAGGAGAAATTAATCCTGAATTCTGTTTTAATTTACATGATCAAAGAACAATTTTTGGTGTTGAGGGTACTTCAAATCCAGCAACAATTTCGTTTTTAGCTCCTTCAGAAGAAGAATCTAGAAGTATTACTAAAGGTAGAGTAGAAACAATGAATGTGATTGTAGCGATGAATAAGTTATTGCAACAAATCATACCTAATCATATTGGAAGGTATACTGATGAGTTTTATCCTACAGCTACTGGTGATAATTTTCAAAAATTAGGGCACAATACTATATTGATTGAAGCAGGGCATTATCCTGATGATTATGACAGAGAAGAAGTAAGAAAGTTCAATTTTTACGCTTTAATTCAAGGTTTTTTTCATATTTCAACAAATGATGTGTTTAGTAATTATGAAGAATATTTTTCTATCCCTAACAATATCAAGAACTTCTATGACGTTATTTATAGATCAAAAAATAATGAAAAAGATATAGCATATCAGTACGCTGAGAAGATAGAAAGTAATAAATTTGTACTTACTTTAATTAAAGAGAAAGAAGGAGATTTAAAATCATATTTGTCCCATAAAGAATTTAACATAAATGATTAATCTTTGTTTTTCTTGTAATGAAAGTACATAAAAATTGAAAAAAAATCATATTTTAGCAGTATTACTTGAAATAAAACAAAAATGAAGAAATTTGTATTAGATGAAATAGATCATCAAATCTTAGACATTTTAATAGAAAATGCTAGAACACCTTTTACTGATATAGCTAAGAAGTTATTAGTGTCTGCAGGTACTATTCATGTAAGAGTAAAGAAAATGGAAGATGAAGGTATAATCGAAGGATCTACATTGACATTGAATTATGAAAAAATGGGGTATTCTTTTATAGCTCATGTAGGTGTTTTTTTAGAAAAAACATCAATGACACAGCATGTTTTAGAAAGCTTAAGATTGATACCAAATGTTACAGTAGCTTACGTTACAGCTGGGAAATATAATATTTTTTGTAAAGTTAGAGCAAAGAGCACAAATGATGCAAAAGATATTATCTATAGAATAGATGACATTCATGGTGTTAATAGAACAGAAACTATGATATCATTAGAAGAAAGTATCAATGATAAGAAGCGTTTAATGCATGCTATTTTTAAAGAAATTTAATTCTTTTAGAAAAAGTAATAAAAAAACTGCCTTTATTTAAAGGCAGTTTTTTTATTTATTAATTCTCTTTAATTTAAATAAATACTGTCTAAATAAAATTCAGGTTAATTCAATATATTTGAAAACAAATAGTACTTAGTATAATGAAATTAACTAACAGAAGTTTACATCGTGATTTTGCTTACTTTTATGTAGGTTTAATTATAGCTTTTTCTTTTTCAGGAATTATTTTAAATCACAGAGAAGATTGGTATCCTATGAATTATACTTTCGAAAGTAAAGAAATTCAACTTAATTTACCTGAAAACTTAGATTTGTTAACAAAAGAATATATTTTAAAAGAAGTGAATCATATAAATGAAAAATATGATGGGCATAGAGTTAGAAATAATACACTTAGAGTATATTTTAAAGGAAATATAATTTTAGATGCCAATACTGCTACGGGAAAAGGAGTAATAGAGTATAAGAGAAAAGTACCAATACTAGGGCATACTATGTATTTACATAAATCTACTAATAGTTTTTGGATTTGGTATTCAGATATTTTTGGAGTAGCTATGTTATTAATAGCTATTACTGGTGTATTAATTCCTGCAGGAAAAAATGGTTTTTCTAAAAGAGGATGGAAATTAGCAGTTCTAGGTATGTTATTTCCAATATTATTTTTAGTGTTATTTTCTTAAATTTCCCAATTAAATTTATTAAAGATAACGTTCCAATTCTCAGGAAAGTTAGATGTTAATTTTATTTTTTTATCTAAGAACGGATGAATAAATTCAAGAGTGTGTGCATGTAAAAACAGGTTATCACAGTCAAAATTTTCAATAAACATCATATTATGATTTTTATCTCCATATTTTGGATCACCTATTAAAGGATGGCTTATTTTATTTGAATGTATTCGTAATTGATGTAATCTTCCAGTTTTTGGAGTTAATTTTACTAAGCTATATCTAGAGGTATCATATGGTTTTACAGGTATATCTAAAATCGTCTGTTTTATAGTTTCAAGTTTAGTTTCTGCCTCTTTATATACATTTGAATCTCTCCCTTTTACAGGACTATCAATAATAGTAGAGGCTGGTGAGTGACCTCTTACAACCCCATAATAAGTTTTTTGAATTAACTTTTCAGTAAAAAGATTTTGAAACTTTGAAACAAATTTAGTTTCCTTAGCAAGTATAATAATCCCTGAAGTTTTTCTATCTAACCTATGAATAGGGTAGTACTTCCCCTTAATTTGTTCATCAAGTAATTGTAATAATGATTTTTCGTCAGAAACATTTCTAGAATGATGTGCATGGTGTACCACTACATTGTTAGGTTTTGTTACACAAACTATATACTCGTCTTGATAAATTATTTCTAGTTTCAAAATTTAAAATACTGTTTAAATGAATGATTTGATTTACAATTGTACTTCTTTCTTAACATATACTAGCATTGCTAATGAAAGTAACCCACAAGCCAAAAAGCCAACAAAAAGAGGAATAGATGTCGTTGTTATAAAACTACCTATAAATATAGCAATAGGAACCGCCATTATTGTAGATATAAAACCATTAAATGCAGCGCCAATCCCTGCAATATGACCTATAGGTTGCATTGCTAAAGCTCTTAAGTTTCCAAATAAAAAACCTATCGAAAAAAATTGAAGCGCAAAAAACAATAAAATAACTTCAATATTAGGGTTTTTAGAACCATAAAATAAAGCGATATAAATAATGGGAACTAGGATAAAAACATAAGTAAAAAAATAGACTAGTTTAAACATACCAAACTTCATAACTAAAGTTCCGTTTAAAAACGTAGCAAAACCTACCGAGATAGCTAATCCAGCAAAAATAAAAGGAAACTCTTCAGATAAGTTATATTGTTCTTGAAAGATATATTGGGAAGCGCTTAAATATACCATAAAAGAACCTGTAATTAATCCTGAAATTAAAGTAAAAACAAACGCTTGTTTTTGTTTTTTAAATTCTTTATAACCATTGATAAATAACTTGTAAGAGAAAGTAGTTTTATGCTCTTTTTTTAAAGTTTCAGGTTGCCTTTTCCATAACCATGCCATAATAAATACTCCAAATATTAATTGGCTATAAAATATAGATTTCCATCCATAATTATCAAGCATAATTTTACCTAAAGATGGTGCTACTACTGGAACTAAAATGAAAATAACAACTATAAACGACATTATTTTAGCCATATAATTACCACTAAAACTATCTCTCACCATTGCTATGCTAATAGTTCTTGGAGCAGAAAGGCCAATTCCTTGTAATATTCTACCAATTACCATCATTTCAATACTAGAAGCTGTAACACAAATAAAACTAGCTAAAACAAAAATAAAAAAGCCAAAATAAATTATGGGTTTTCTACCAAAACTATCAGAAATTGGGCCAGCAATTAATTGGCCAAAACCAAGACCTAAAAATATCATAGTAACAAGAAGTTGATTGTCACTTGTATCTTTTAAATTAATAGAATATCCTATTTGATCTAAAGCAGGTAGTAAAGCGTCAATAGATAAGGCAACTAATGACATTAAAGAAGCCATTAAAGTAATGAATTCTAATTTAGAATTATTTGAAGTTTTATGCATTTTACAAAACTACAACAACTAGTAAACTAAATAGTAAAAAAAGGAAATTAAAAAAGAAAATAAAAAATGGTGCCATTAGCTTTAAGAAGGGTTAAGGTTCACTAATAGCACCTAGTATATAATTAATTTGTTATAAAACAATTAAAAAATAAAATACCCTACCTTTTTTTTAAAAAAACGTTAAGTTTGTTGCAATGAAAACAAAAAAAACAATTTGTCAACCAAAAGTATTTGAAGATGTTTATGATAAACAATCCAAATCTTTACATAATTTTATGTATTATAAATGTGGTGATAAAGATTTAGCAGAAGATTTTGTTCAAGAGTCTTTCATTAAGTTATGGGAGAATTGTTCAAAAGTACTTGTAGAAAAAGCTAAATCATTTTTATTTACTGTTGCTAACAACATGTTTTTAAACCACGTTGCACATAAAAAGATTGTATTAAAACATTCCTCTGAAAATAAAAAAGGTTACACAAATGAAACCCCCGAATTTATCATTGAAGAAAAAGAGTTTTTAAGTAAGCTTAAAAATGCTATAGCAGATTTACCTGAAAAACAGCGAGAAGTTTTTTTATTAAATAGAATTGATAAAAAGAAGTATAGAGAAATTGCTGAAATGCTAGATATATCTGTTAAAGCAGTAGAAAAAAGAATGTCTTTAGCATTAAAAACGTTGAGAGATAAAATAGGGAGGAATTTAAAGTAGGGTAGCTTATACTTTACTTGTTATACATTAAGAAAGGCAGAAAATGAACAAAAAGATAGATGATGATTTTTTAACTAGGTGGTTGAATAATCAGCTTACAAAAAATGAGTTAGAAGACTTTAAAAAGACTTCTGATTATGCTTTGTATGAAAAAATAATGAATGTATCGTCTGAATTTGAAGAACCAACGTTTGAAAAGAAAAAGGTTTTTGAGGGGATAAAAGAAAATACAAACACTTTATTAAGTAAACAGAAAAGAAAGTCTAAGGTTTTTAAATTAAATTGGTTATCAGCAGCCGCTGCGTCAGTTTTAATTATATTTAGTGCTTTTTATTTTTTGAATAATTCAACTAGTTATGAAACTGGTTTTGGTGAACAACTAGCTATTATTTTACCTGATAGTTCTGAAGTGCTTTTAAATGCTAAATCCTCAATAAATTTTAGTGAAAAAGATTGGGAGAATTCTCGTGAATTATTTTTAATTGGAGAGGCACTTTTTAAAGTAAAAAAAGGAAAAACTTTTAAAGTAACGACAGACCTTGGTGAAGTGAAGGTACTTGGAACCCAATTTAATGTTAACTCAAATCAAGAATATATTGAGGTTCATTGTTTTGAAGGAAAAGTAAAAGTTAATTCAGGTAAAGCTAATAATATTCTAACAAAAGGTAAAGCGGTAAGGAACTTTAATAATGGTTTAGAAGAAAAGTGGGATATAGATCAGCAAGAACCTACATGGAAAAATGGTGAAACTTCTTTTAAAAGTATTGCATTGAAACATATAGTGTTATCTATAGAAAATCAGTATGGTATTAGTATAAAAACTTCTAATATAGATTTAACGCAAAAGTTTACAGGAAGTTATACGCATGAAAATTTAAAAGTTGCTTTAAAAACTGTTTTTGAACCTATGAAAATAGGAGTTATCTTTACAGATACAAAAATAGTTACATTAGTAAAAAAATAAATGAATTTTAAATTTCATGTTTTATTGATATTACCTTTTTTTTGGGCAATAAATACTTTACATGCTCAGAAAAATAAACAAAAGGACTCTTTACTATTAAGAGACCTTTTTGTTGTTTTAGAAAAGAAGCATGAAATAAAATTTTCATATAATGATATGCTTATTAAAAATAAGTATGTACAAAATTCATTTATTAAACTTCCTTTAGAAAAGGTTCTTGATAAGATATCTATTAATTTTAAGCTAAAGTTTGAAAAAATAACAGAAAGGTATATTGCTGTATCAAAAGCAGGAAAATTATACCATATATGCGGTAATATAATTGATAAAAAAGATAAAAAAGCAATTCAAGGAGCTAGTGTGGTTTCTTTAAGTAGAAAAAAAGGAGTTATATCTAATCATGATGGCTTTTTCAAACTCTCTAACCTTACTGAAAATGATAAAATTGAAATATCTTTTATAGGGTATGATACTAAATTATTAACAGTTAATGAAGAACTAACATTAGGGTGTTTATCATTAGAATTAAGCGAATCTACTACTTTACTAGAAGAGGTTTTAGTATCGGACTATATGGTAGGTGGTATTGATAAAAAAACTGACGGATCATTAGTTATTTCACCTAAGAAATTAGGAACAGTTTCAGGTTTAACCGAACCAGATATTTTACAAAGTGTTCAATTATTACCAGGAATTAATAGTCCAGATGAAACTGCTTCTGGTTTATTTATAAGAGGTGGTACACCTGAGCAAAATTTAATACTTTTTGATGGTATTAAAATGTATAATTCATCTCATTTTTTTGGTATGATTTCAGCATTTAACCCTTACATAGTTGATAAAGTTAAGGTTTTTAAAAGTGGTGCTAGCGCTGAATATGGTAATCATACTTCTGGTGTTATTGATATAGAAACAAATAAGGAAATACCAGAAAATTTTAATGGAGGTTTTGGTGTGAATATGACACATTTTGATGCTTTTGTTAATATACCAATTTCTAAAAAAATTGGTATATCATTATCTGGGAGAAGATCTTTTACTGATGTTTTCAAAACAAATACGTTTAATAGGTTATCAAAGAAAGTTTTTCAAAATTCAATTATTTCTAGAAATGAAAGTGCTGGAACTGAATTGTATGATAGTAAAAACGATTTTTATTTTTTTGATGTTAATTCTAAGCTTACATATAAGCCATCCTCAAAAGATGTTGTTACATTTAATTATTTATTAGTAAGAAATAAACTAAACTATGTTTTCAATACTAAAAATTCTGATAGGTATATAACAGAAGATGATTTACAAATAAAAAACACAGGAATTAGGACTATGTGGGAGCGTAAATTAAAGAATAATTCAGTCTTAAGAACAAATTTCTATTCATCTACCTATGATTTAAATTATGAATATAATGGGTCATTTGATTATGGTAGTCCATATACGCAAAAAGCACTGAAAAGTAATATTATCAAAGATTTAGGTTTTAAAAGTGTTTTTGAGAAAAAAGTTAATGAAAAATCATCTTTTTTAGCAGGTTATGAATTTTCTAACAACAGTGTAAGTTATAGTATTGAAAGAGGTGTAAAATCAGCAGTATCTAGTACAAAATATAAAATTGCAGATTCAGGAAATAATAATTCTCATGCTTGGTTTTTTAATTATGGATTTAATAGTTACAAAAAAACAATTGTAAATGTAGGTGTTAGAACAAATTACTTTACACTTTCTGATAAAGTATATTTTGCACCAAGAATATATTTTCAACAACAAATAATTCCTAATTTATCATTTAAAACTTCTTTTGAATTTAAACAGCAAAATATTGGTAGGCTATTGGAAGTTCATACATCTGATTTTGGTTTAGAAAATGAGGTTTGGTTGCTAATAGATAATGAAGAGTTACCAATTTTAAGAAATAAACAATATACTTTCGGTGCAATATATAAAGCCAATGGAATTACTTTTGATGTAGATTATTATAGAAAATACAGCAAAGGTGTTACTTCAGCAACAAAAGCTACTGAAGGTAACATTAGAGGGTTTTACAAAGGAACAAGTAAGGTTGATGGGGTAGATGTTCTATTGAAAAAGACAATAAATAATTACAACACATGGATAAACTATAGTTATAGTAAATCTAGGTATATCTTTGATGAAGTTAATAATGGGAAATTTTTCCCTACTAACTTTGATACTACTAATAGCTTTTTATGGGCACACAATTTGAATTTAGGTAATTTCAGTCTTTCTTTAGCTTGGGTATGGAAAACAGGAACTCCCTATTCACCTGTTGAAAGAATTGAAAATAACGGAAGTCTTATTTTTGGAGATTTGAATTCACAAAGACTACCTGCTTACCATAAAATGGATTTATCATCAAGTTATACTTTTAATTTTGATAAAAGTAAAAAATGGCAAGGGAAAATAGGTGTTTCATTACTAAACTTATATGACAGAACAAACTATTTAAGAAGAAGTTATAGTAGTGTTTGGGATGGAACAAAGTATAGTGTTCAAGAGAGTGAACAGCTTTCTTTAGGGATGACTCCAAACCTTGTTTTGAGAATTTTTATCAAATAAATTTTTATTTTAGAAAAACAAAAGTATCTTTGTTTAAAGAAAATAAAAATATATTGAACAATATTAAGACCATATTCACGATTAAAGACCTGGAAAATATTTCAGGAATTAAGGCACATACTATTAGAATATGGGAAAAAAGATATAATTTATTTCAGCCTAAAAGAACGGATACCAATATTCGTTATTATTCATCAGAGAGCCTTTTAAAGTTGCTTAATGTCGCCTTATTAAACAAGCATAAGTACAAAATATCAAAAATAGCTGAGATGTCTGATGAGCAAGTGAAAGTTACTGCTCGTGAGTTGTCTTTCAATTATGCAGTTGGTGATGAAGCTATAAATTCTTTTAAAATATCAATGTTTCAATTTGATAAAGTGTTGTTTAATAATACTTATAACAAGCTTTTGCATAAAAAAACATTTAGACAAATTTTTAAAGATGTTTTTGTTCCTTTTCTTGAAAATATTGGTTTATTATGGCAAACAGATACTTTACTTCCTGCGCATGAACACTTTATTTCTAATTTAATCATTCAAAAAATACAACTTAATACTGAAAATTTAGAGTATATCGCCACTAAAGAAGATCTTACCTATGTTTTATTTCTTCCTGATGGTGAAATTCATGAAATTGGACTTTTGTATTTAAATTATGAGTTAGTATTGAGAGGATATCGAACTATATATCTTGGTCAAAGTTTACCATTAAGTAATTTAAGTTACTTTTTTGGAAGTGACACAAAAATGTGTTTTGTTTCTTCAATGACAGTAAAGCCCTATGAAGATAAAATAGTAGGATACTTTAAAGAAATAGACGATATATTAAGTACAACTAGTCATAATTTTATTGGTATAGGTAATAAAGCTATGTTAGTTGAAAATGAACAATTCAATTCAAATATTAAGGTATACCCTTCGGTTATAAAAGTATTAGAGGAAATTTAGCCCTCTATTTTGTTAAGTTGTTGATTGTTTTAACAAAAAATTGACTCTTAAAATTCTATATATAAATTAATTTTGTTTAACTTTGTGTTAATATGATTAAACAAGAAAATAAAATATCAATTATTGGATCGGGTTTTTCTTCATTATCTGCTGCGTGTTATTTAGCTAAATATGGTTATCAAGTTGTAGTTTATGAGAAAAATGAAACCGTTGGAGGTAGAGCAAGACAGTATTTAAATGATGGATTTACATTTGATATCGGACCAACATGGTACTGGATGCCAGATGTATTTGAGAAGTTTTTTGCTGATTTTGGTAAAAAGCCATCGGATTATTACAAGTTAGAAAAATTATCACCAGCTTACCAAGTTTATTTTGGTGATAATGATAGTATTGTTATTCCTGACAATTTTCAAGAAATATGTGATGTTTTCGAAAAAGAAGAAAAAGGTAGTTCCAAACACCTGATTAAGTTTATGAAGTCCGCTGAAGATAATTATGATATAGCTGTGAAAGATATGGTGTATAAGCCTGGTGTTTCTCCTTTAGAGTTGATTTCATTAAAAACGGCAGTTAGATTAAGCCAGTTTTTTTCTACGATACGAAAGCAAGTTAGAAAGAAAATAAAAAGTGAAAAATTAATTCAGATACTAGAATTTCCTGTATTGTTTTTAGGTGCAAAACCTAGTAATACACCTGCTTTTTATAATTTCATGAATTATGCTGATTTTTCTTTAGGTACATGGCATCCGGTCGGAGGAATGTATAAGGTAATTGAAGGAATGTCTAAATTGGCAAAAGATTTAGGAGTTCAGTTTAAAACTAATGCTACAATAAATTCTATTGAAGTAGATCAAAGCAATAATGTTTCAGGAATTCAGGTGAATGGACAAACAGTTGAAACGAATTTAATTTTAAGCGGTGCTGATTATCACCATACTGAAACACTTTTACCTACAAAATTTAGGCAATATTCAGAAAAATACTGGTCAAAGAAAACATTTGCACCATCATCTTTATTGTTTTATATTGGGTTTGATAAAAAATTAAAAAACGTATGCCATCACACGTTGTTTTTTGATACAGACTTTGATGAACATGCAAAAACAATTTATGACAATCCTAGTTGGCCAGAAAAACCTCTGTTCTATGCAAGTTTTCCATCAATAACTGATGGTTCTTTTGCTCCTGAAAATAAAGAAGCTGGAACAATTTTAATTCCTTTGGCACCAGGTATAGAAGATACTCCTGAAATAAGGGAAAAGTATTTTAATATTGTTATAGAAAGGCTAGAAAAATTAACAGGTCAAAAAGTAAGAGATTCTATCTTATTTAAAGAAAGTTACTGTGTAAATGATTTTATAAAAGATTACAACTCTTATAAAGGAAACGCTTATGGTTTAGCTAATATTTTAACACAAACAGCTTTTTTAAGACCTAAAATCAAAAGTAATAAAGTAAACAACTTATATTTTACAGGACAATTAACAGTTCCAGGACCTGGTGTACCACCGTCTTTAATTTCGGGTAAAGTAGCTTCAGAACTAATCTTAAAAACACGTAAATAATGAAACAATTATTTGATCAAGTATCCTACAATTGCAGTAAATTAGTAACTAAAAAATACAGCACTTCTTTTTCTTTAGCAACAAGAATGTTAGCACCAGAAATTAGAGCTGCAGTATATAATATTTATGGATTTGTAAGATTTGCAGATGAAATAGTTGATACATTTCATG